>CANGCI010000182.1 GCA_947451995.1 Comamonadaceae bacterium
CGTGCGGGCAACCAAGGTGGGTTGCAGACGATCAGGGGTGCTTTGCCTTCTGGAAAGAGGTCGGCTTGCATCAATTCAACTTTGTCTTTCAGGCCCAAGCGCTGGATGTTGTCTTTGGCACAAGACAAGGCACGCGGATCAAGGTCGGTGCCCACCACGCGTTTGACGCCTCGCTTGGCCAAAACGGCAGACAGCACGCCTGTGCCCGTGCCAATGTCAAATGCCAATTCGGTACTGGGCAAAGGCGCGTCGGCCACCAACTGAATGTACTCGCCGCGCACGGGTGAGAAAACGCCATAGCTGGGGTGAATGCGGTTGTGGGGCGCGCTGCCCAGGGCAGAAATTTCCATGCCCTTTTGATGCCATTCATGCGCACCCACCAGTCCGAGCAATTCACGCAAAGAAGTGACGCAGCCTGTGGTTCCTGCGGGGCCCCAAGCTTCCTTCATGGCTTCGCGCCAATCGGGCGCACGGCGCAGGCTGATCTGTCGGTCTGGATTGACTTGAATCAAGATCATGCTCAAGGTGCGCGCGCGCTGTGATTGGGCTTGGCGGTGCAAATGGAAATTCTCTTGAGGGGTGTGCGTTACCTCAGGATGGGTTTTGGATGCTCGGCGCACTTTTTTAGGCGCATCGCAACGGCGCGCCAACGCTTGCAGCAACAAGCGGGCGTTCTGGAAGTCACCTCGCCACAGCATGCCAGTTCCGGCACAGGCCAAGCGGTAGGCGCTGTCGGCACTGAGGGTGTCATCGGCCAAGACGACCCGTTTGGGGACGGGTGCGCCGCGTTCGCTGCGCCATTCATCCTGGCAGTCATGGCCATTTTCTTGCCAAGTCAGTTGGGTGGCAGAAGCGCTCAAGGCCACTGGAGAGGAGGGGGTTGTTTCTGAACGGTGCATGGGGTGATCATAGGCGTTTCATCAAGCTGTCTGTGAAAGTGCAGCTTGAACCTGAAAGTTCATGCAGAATGTTCATGCAATGAGTGCCAGTTCCTACAAAATTCCTGAGTCTGTCTTGGTGGTGATTTACACCGCCCAAGCCGATGTCTTGCTGATTCGCCGCGCCGATGCGGGCACTTGGCAATCGGTTACAGGCAGCAAAGACGCTGTCCATGAAACTTGGGAAGATACGGCACGCCGTGAGGTGATGGAAGAAACCGGCTTAGACGCCTTGCACCCCCATTTGAAATTGACCGATTGGGGTCTTGAAAACAACTACGAAATTTACCCGGCTTGGCGATGGCGTTATGCGCCCCATGTCACGCACAACCGAGAGCGTGTGTTTGGCTTGGCCTTGCCCCACAGGCTGCCTGTTCAACTCAGTCCAACAGAACACACCGAGCACCAATGGCATGCTTGGCGTGATGCCGCAGACCTTTGCTTCTCACCATCTAATGCCGAAGCCATTTTGATGCTGCCACACTGGATGGCACAGGATGGCGCTTAACCATGCCAACTGAAAAGCCAGCTTTCTTGAAAGTGGCCACCTACAACATCCACAAGGGTGTACAAGGTTTGGGGCTAGCGCGGCGTTTGGAAATCCACAATTTGGGTTTGGCCATTGAGCAGTTGGATGCGGACATCGTGTGCCTGCAAGAGGTCAGAAAAGTCCATCGCCGAGAAGAAAAATACTTCAAGCATTGGCCGGAGTTGCCGCAAGCAGAATTTTTAGCGCCACCCGGTTATGAGGCGGTCTATCGAACCAATGCGGTCACTCGTCACGGGGAACACGGCAACGCTTTGTTGTCGCGGTGGCCTGTCGTGTCGCATCGGCATGAAGACATCTCAGACCATCGCTTTGAGCAGCGGGGTTTGTTGCATGTGGAGGTTCAGGTGGGGGATGCCAGAGCGGCACACAGCAGTCCCACTGCGCCCATCTCTGTCCATGTCATCGTGGTGCATCTGGGCTTGATTCCGGCCAGCCGTGTGCGCCAAGTCGCGCAATTGCACAAGTACATTGCGCGTGAAGTGCCTGAAGATGCTCCTTTGTTGGTGGCGGGCGATTTCAACGATTGGGGTACCCGCATCACGCGCATGATGCAGCGCGAAGGCTTGCATGAATGGCCAACCGATGCGCAGCCCACTTACCCTTCACGCTTGCCCATGGTGCAACTCGATCACGTCTACGCCAGAGGCCTGCAGCCTGTCAGTCAAATGGTGCCGCACGGCAAAATTTGGCAACGCATGTCTGACCATTTGCCCTTGGTTGCAAAGTTTGAGCGATGAAAAACCGTCCTCCTTTGCATGATGGCCATCAAATCAAGTTGTTGAAGGGTGGCGCAGAGTTTTTCCCAGAACTGATCCGTGCCATTGATGCTGCCCGTTCGCACATTCACCTCGAAACTTATATTTTTGACTTTCACGCAGCGGGTGCGCTGGTGGCTGCAGCCTTGGAGAGGGCTGGGCGAAGAGGGTTGAGGGTGTGGGTGGTGGTGGACGGTGTGGGGACGCCTCGTTTGAGCGAAGAGTGGCGAGCTCGATTCGATGAATCTGGTGTGGTGTGGCGTGTTTACTCCCCGCTTGGGACCTTGGGCCTTTTGATCCCCAGTCGATGGCGACGCTTGCATCGCAAACTGTGTGTCATCGATGGTCACTTGGCTTTCTGTGGCGGCATCAATGTCTTGGACGATTGGCATGACCCCTATTACGGGGCTTTGAAATCACCTCGTTTGGATTTTGCCGTTTGCGCCACAGGTGCGCTGGTGCAGCAAGTGCAAGAGACCACGACGCAACTGTGGTGGCGCATGCAAGCCGTTCGCCATGTGCGACAACAAAATTTTCCGGAGGCATTCAGCTCGTTCAGGGCCGCTGGTGTGCATCTGCCGTGGTTGCAAGATGCCCAAGTGGCGCAAGGTCAGCGTTGGGTGGCACGCGCGGGCTTGCTTCTGCGAGACAACGTGTTGCACCGCAGTCAAATTGAAAAGGCCTATCGACGTGCCATTGGCATGGCGCGCCACGACATCGTGATGGCCAACGCCTATTTCTTGCCAGGTCGCAAATTGCGTCAAGCGCTGATCCACGCGGCTCAAAGAGGGGTTCGGGTGCAACTCTTGTTGCAAGGACGTTACGAGTACTTCATGCAATACCACGCTGCCCGACCGGTATACCGTCAATTGTTGGCAGCAGGGGTCGAGATTTATGAATACTCTGAGAGTTTTTTGCACGCCAAAGTGGCCGTGATCGATGCGCATCATGCCCATCCCTGGGCCACCGTGGGTTCTTCCAACTTGGACCCCTTTAGTTTGTTGCTAGCCCGTGAAGCCAACGTGGTGGTGGTCGATGGGTTTTTTGCCAAACAATTGCATGCCGCTTTGTCCCAGGCCATAGAGACGGGCAGTCAACGGGTGGCGGCGCAGGCGCTGCTGACGCGTTCGAAGCTTCAGCGCGGCATGGACTGGGTGGCCTTTGCTTTGATGCGTTTTGCCATTTGGCTGACAGGAAATCGTTACTGAGCACCTCGCCATGCCTTGTTGTCGCCAAGCCCTACACCTTGCAATGGCATCAATCACTGGTAGGATCCGGTTTTGACTTTTTCAAAAAACGCTTATGAATGCACCCGTCCATTTAAACGCTGAGGACATTGGTACGCCGGTTTCCGTGAAGATTCGCGAGCGCATCAAGGCAGCGCGGAAACGATTCAATGCCAACGACAACATCGCTGAGTTCATCCAGCCCGGCGAGTTAGATCATTTGCTCGACGAAGTTGCAGGCAAAATGCAAACGGTGTTGGACAGCATGGTGATCGACACGCAAAACGATCACAACACCCAAGACACAGCGCGGCGTGTGGCCAAAATGTATTTGAAGGAAGTCTTCAAAGGCCGCTACGTTGAAGGCCCCGAAGTCACAGAGTTTCCCAATGCCGAGCATTTGAACGAACTCATGATTGTGGGCCCCATCACTGTGCGCAGCGCTTGCAGCCACCACCTGTGCCCTGTCATTGGTCAAATCTGGATTGGCGTCTTGCCGAATGAACACACCAACGTCATTGGCCTGTCCAAGTACGCTCGTTTGGCCGAATGGATCATGGGACGTCCTCAAATTCAAGAAGAAGCTGTGGTTCAGTTGGCTGATTTGATTCAGCGCAAAACACAACCCGATGGTTTGGCTATCGTGATGGAGGCCAGCCACTTTTGCATGGGCTGGCGGGGTGTCAAAGACATGGACAGCAAAATGATCAATTCGGTCATGCGCGGTGTGTTCTTGAAAGACGCCAACTTGCGCCGTGAATTCTTGTCATTGATCCCCAGAAAGGCCTGAACATGTTGGTCCGTTTACTTTACGCCAGTCGTGCGGTGGATGCTCACCCCGATGTCATTGAATCCATTCTGGCGCAGTCTCGACAGTTCAACCCCAGCACTGGCATCACAGGCATTCTGGTTTACGGCGGCGGTATCTTTTTGCAGGCCATCGAAGGTGGTCGTGAAGCCGTCAGTGACCTCTATGGCCACATTCAAAAAGACGCACGTCACAAAGATGTGGTCTTGCTGCATTACGAAGAAATCTCAGAGCGCCGCTTCAGTGGTTGGACCATGGGCCAGGTGGATGTGGCACGTGTCAACACCAGCATCTTGC
>CANGCI010000183.1 GCA_947451995.1 Comamonadaceae bacterium
CAGCGCATGTTGCCCGTCGCCGATGGGTCTGACTTCATGGGCAGCTTGCGCAACCCTGCTGGTTGGAACCATGTGTTTGGCATGCGGCCCTCGCAAGGCAGATTGCCAAGATACCCCGTGGCCGACACGTTCATTGCGCAGTTGAGCACCGAAGGTCCCATGGCCAGAACGGTGCGCGACTTGGCCATGCTCTTGTCAACGCAGGCCGGTTATGACGCACGCTCACCCTTGTCGATTGCCGAATCGGGTCAAGCGTTTACCCAAAGCTTAGATGCTTCCATGAAGAATCGACGCGTCGGTTGGCTGGGCAATCTCCAAGATTATTTGCCCATGGAAGATGGCATTTTGTCGGTGTGTGAAAGCGCGCTGAAAACACTAGAGACCACGGGTTGCCATGTGTCTCATGCACAACTGGGCATGCCAGCTGAAGAAATTTGGGATGCATGGTTGGTTTGGCGTCAAGCCTTGGCAGGGCGCAACATTGGCGCCTATACACACCACGCCAACTGGCGCGACAAAGTCAAGCCCGAAGGGCAATGGGAATATGACCAATCACTGGGACTGACTGGCCATCAATTGATGCAAGCCAGCGTGACGCGTTCCCGCTATTACCAAAGCATGTTGAAGCTGTTTGAATCCTTTGATGTTCTGGCTTTGCCTTCGGCGCAAGTCTGGCCTTTCGATGTCACCGAACGTTGGCCACAACACATCAAAGGCCAAGCGATGGACACCTACCACCGCTGGATGGAAGTGGTGATTTACGCCACATTTGCAGGCTTGCCCACCATCTGCATTCCCGCAGGATTCAATGCCCTAGGACTGCCCATGGGTCTGCAATTGATTGGCAAACCACAAGGTGATTTTGAATTGCTTCAGGTAGCGCAGGCCTACGAGCAGGCCGCGCAAGAACTGATTCAAAAACGGCCACCGGGCATTTGAGCCCTCAAGCGGCGCAGTGCATGCACACAGTGCACGCGCTGAGCGCCTTTTCAAAATCAGCGCATGGCGCCCGTGAGGCTGAGGCTGGCCAGCGCCATCACTTTGGCAGAATCCACCAACTCTTGAATGCCCACGTACTCGTTGGGCTGATGGGCCAAATCCAAGATGCCAGGACCATAGGCAATGCAGTCTCTGAGCTTGCCACTTCGCACAATGTGCTTTTGGTCATAGGTGCCAGGGCTGGCAATGTAAGAAGGCTCGCGGCCGAGCACGCGCGCAATGGCCCGCGCTGTGGCATCGACCACCGGTGCATCACGCGGCGTGGCCGTGGGCACAAAGCTCATGATGTCGCGAATGCCGTAATCAAAGCCAGGGCGTGTGCGCTTCAGTTCATCGAGCATGTCAATGATTTCTTGCTTCACAGCTTCCAAATTTTCTTCGGCAATGAAGCGTCTGTCGAGCACGGTACGGCAACTGTGCGCCACCACAGGAGACGGCGCATCTGCGGTAGGCCAACCGCGTTCGTCGGTGGCGTATCGCTGCTCAACTTGACCGCCATGAATGCTGTTGATGTTCAAAGTGCTAACGCGCGCACCCGGGGGCTCCACCGGTTCAGAGGTGTGACGCTGCTTCAACTGCGGTTGCAATTGGGTTTCGAGCAAATGAATGAACGCGCTCATGTGGTTGATGGCGCTGTCGCCCAAAAACGGCATCGAGCCATGGGCAATGCGGCCTTTGGTTTCCACCTCGCTCCACCACACACCGCGGTGACCCAAGCAAATGCGGTCAACGCCCAAAGGCTCGGGAATGATCACATGGTGCACACGCGGTTTGCTGAAGTAACCTCGCTCGGCCAAATAGCCCACACCCGCAAAGCCTCCAGATTCTTCATCGACCGTTCCGCTGATTTCAAGGGCACCGGGAATGGGCATGCCCGATTCAATCAAGGCTTCACAGGCAATGATGCTGGCGGCCAAGCCGCCCTTCATGTCGCAGGTGCCACGGCCATAAATTTTGCCGTCCCGAATCTCTGCACCAAAGGGATCTGAGGTCCAACCACTGCCGGCTTCAACCACATCGATGTGGCTGTTGAAGTGAACACACTCACCAGAACCTGCGCCTTCCCAACGGGCCACCACGTTCATGCGCGGTTTGGCATCGGAGTCGCCGGGTGCGCCGTGGGCCCGCACATATTCAACGGCAAAACCGCGTGGCTTTAAACGCTCGCCAATGAATCTGGCGCAAGCTTCATAAGCATCGCCAGGTGGATTCACCGTGGGAATGCGCACCAAATCTTGCGTCAATGCCACCACCTCGTCTTGCTTGGCCTCAATGCGCGCCAACAAGGCTTGAACTTGGGGGCTGAGGTCGGTCGGGGTGGTTTTTGAGTTCATCAGTTTTGTCTCCAGGGCAAGCCCCGTTTGCGCCAGCCACCGAGCAAGCCGCGGTGTGCATTGGCATCGGGATCACCCTCAAAGCCTTCCAAAATGTTGTAAGCCTCTAGGCCCAATTGGGTTGCGCGCTGGGCAGCCGCCACAGAACGCACACCACTGCGGCACAGTAACACGATCTTTTTGCCTTCAGCGCCAATGCGTTGAATGCCTGCATCAAAGTCAGGGTTGACATCCACCACGGGCCATTGCTTCCATGCCAGAGGTTTGGCTTCTGGCACAAAGCCCACCCATGCACGTTCGGCATCAGAACGCACATCGACCATCACCGCTTCACCCGACTGCACCCAATGCCAAGCCAGCTCTGGAAAGACATCGCCGGCATAGCCCTCTGCAGGTCGCACACTCACAACATCATGGGACACAACTTCTCCTCCTGCGTCGTGGCGCAAGCCCGACGTTAAATTGGCGGGAACCGCTTCATCGATTCGCCGCGGTTTGGGTAAATTCAACTGGGCCATGATGGCCTCAAACTGCGCCAGCGTTTTGCCAGCCACGCGCGCATTGTGTTGCATTTCATGGCCGATGCTGGAATGTGTGCGACCTTGGTAATCATGACCCGGCCACACCGTGGTGTTGGCAGGCAACTTGAACAAGATGTCAGTCAAGCTGTTGAACATGTCTTTGGCACTGCCCGATTGAAAATCGGTGCGACCGCAACCGCCAATCAAGAGCGTGTCGCCCGAGAACACATGGCCAGCTTGCGCTGTGGCCACATAAAAACACATGCTGCCAGCCGTGTGGCCTGGCGTGTGCAGCGCCTTCAAGGCATAGGCGCCAAAGGAAATCATTTGGCCATCGACCAACTGCACCGCGGCAGTCCCAATGTGGCACCCCTCGGGCGCTGCTGTTTGCGCACCCAAGTGCTCGGCCAACACGCCAGCACTGGTGATGTGGTCTGCATGAGCATGTGTTTCCAATGCCCAGCGAAGTTTCAAACCCAGGGTTTGAATGGTTTTTTGATCGCGTTCAAGTTGCGTGTCCACCGGATCGATGATGACCGCTTCCAAGCTGTGTGCGTCGTACACCACATAGGTGTAGGTGCTGGACTCGGGGTCAAACAGCTGAACGATTTGGAGGGTTTGAGAAGTCATGTGCGCACCAGGCTGCTTAAGCAAATTTGGTCAGCATCTCGGCCACATGCTCTGCCGACTGATCGCCTTGCTCAATCATGCAGCCCACCATGGAGAAAAAGGCTTTGTCCAAGGCTTTGCGTGATGCGGCCATTTGCTGGGCAATTTTTTCACAATCGGCATCGGAATCGATCAGCTTTTGCAGGCCACGCAGTTGGCCTTCAATGCGGGCCAAACGGGCACAAAGTGCTTTCTTTTTTTCGGGATCGGCTAAGCGGCTCATGCAGTTCTTTCGAGGTGACTCCAAATTATGATAACTTTTGCCACCTTTTGAGAACATATTTCAGGAACTCTGTTTGATGCTTGCCAATTTGCACCCTTATTTCATTGCTGCCATCGGCGGCATCCTCATTGGACTGGCCAGCTGGCTTTTGTGGTGGGGCTTGGGCCGCATTGCCGGCATCAGCAGCATCACGTCGGAGGTCCTGTCGGCCCCCACCCACCCCGACACTTGGCGCTGGGCATTTTTGGCCGGTTTGATTGTGGGCGGTTGTCTGCTGGGCCAAGGCCTTGAAATTCCAACACTGCCCACCCGCCCCTTGTATCTGCTCATCCCAGCAGGCCTGTTGGTCGGCTTTGGCACCGTGTGGGGCAGTGGCTGCACCAGTGGCCACGGGGTGTGCGGCTTGGGCCGTTTGTCCTTGCGTTCATTGGTAGCAGTTGGCACGTTCATGGCCACCGGCATGATCACGGTGACTTTGATGCGAGGTGCCGCATGACCGAAGGACTGCAAGCCAACCCCATCCGCGCGGGTCGACTGGGCCTGGCCTTTTCTGCCGGACTGGTCTTTGCTGCCGGCCTAGTTCTGTCTGGCATGACCCAGCCCCTCAAAGTATTGGGCTTCTTAGACATCACTGCCATCGTCAAGGGCCCCTTTCCCGGCCTGTGGGACCCCACCTTGGCCTTTGTCATGGGCGGTGCCGTTTGTGTCACCCTGCTGGCATTTGCCTGGACACAAAAACTGGCCACGGCGCCTTTGTTCGCCAATCAGTAC
>CANGCI010000184.1 GCA_947451995.1 Comamonadaceae bacterium
ACGGCCAAGGGGGCGAGTGCATCACCCACATTGCCGCCCATGCCATGCAAAGACAAGGCAAGGCCTTTGCGCTTGGGGAACATGCTGCCCAGCAAGGGAATGGCGGTGGGGTGCCACAGGTTGTTGCCAATGCCCACCAGCATCACGCAAATCAGCAGCATCCAATACTGCGAACTGAAACCCATCATGAGGTAGGGAAAGCCCACCCAAAAAAGCGAAAGGGCCATCAACTGACCCTTCTTGCCCCACATGTCCACCAACATGCCACCTGGCACATTGGAGATGGCGCCAGCTGCATATTGGCACGTCATGATGAAGCCAATCTGGCTGTAGTTCAAGCCCATCTCATTGCCGATGAGGGGCAACAACATGAAAAATGTGGCGGGATACCAATGGGTGAGTGAGTGGCCTAAGGTGATCAGGCCCATGTTGCGAATGTCCAGTTTGGAAAGTTGCGTGGCGTCTGCCACGGCTGCATTGCTGGTACTCATTTATTTGGCTCCACGCATGATGATTTCGTCGTACAGTTTGCGCCATTTGTCACGGCGGTCTAAGCTCTCTTCGGGATCGACCACCAGCATTTTGTAATTGCGCAAAGTGCTTGGAATCTTGGTGTTGGCTGGCAGGTACTCAAGATCTGCGTAAGCCTGCTGACCTTCGCCCAACAGATAGTCCATGAAGAGCGCTGCAGCGGCTGGATTTTTGGCATTTTTCATCACGCCTACCGAATTGCCGCGCACCACCGCTGGTTGCAACACGGTCCAGTCGATAGGAGCCCCTTTTTTCTTCAGCTGCTCGGGCATGTAGTTGTAAACCGTCAGGGCCACAGGCACTTCACCTGCGGCCACCATGTTGGTCAGGTTGGTGTGGCCTTTG
The DNA here is from genome assembly GCA_947451995.1 of Comamonadaceae bacterium. Taxonomy (GTDB): domain Bacteria; phylum Pseudomonadota; class Gammaproteobacteria; order Burkholderiales; family Burkholderiaceae_C; genus Limnohabitans_A. Next base: position 877 of record CANGCI010000184.1, read on the forward strand.
CGAACTGAGATGCCGTTGGTGGTGGCCAGGTCACGGAAAAATTGCAAGCCTTTGGCTTCGCCCATGGACTGCACCACGGTCACAAACCAATCGATGTTTTCCACCTCATAGCCCAAGCGGCCCTTCCATTTAGGGTCAAGCAACTCTTGGTAGGTTTTGGGCAAGTCCGCCTTCTTCACAGTGCCGGTGTTGTAAGCCTGTACCCACATCGAATAAATGGTGGTGGCATATTCTTTGTGGGAAGGCACGCTGCCTGGCATCAAATCTGCAAAGTGCGGCGAAGCCACAGCCTGCAGCATTTTCTCGCGGTGCAAAACTTCCAACTCCACAGCACCTGCATGCACCACATCGACGTTGTAGCGCTTGGCCTTGGTTTCATTCAAAGTGCGATTCATGACGCTGTCGCCACTGGCGCGCCACGTGTTGACTTTCACGCCATATTTTTTCTCAAACGGCTCAATCAATGGTTTGAGATCTTTTTCGGCAATCGAGGTGTACAGCGTGAGCGAGCCCTCTGTTTTGGCGGCAGCGGCCAGTTTGACACTGCGGTCAGCAGCGGTACTGCGCAACAGGTTGGCATCTGATTGCGCATAGGAAGGCACACTGAGCCCCCAAACACTCACACACGCCAACAAAACTAAAGCTTTGCGAATCATGGGGTCTCCTGTGCGGCTCACGCTTGGTGTGAACCATCTCACCTAGAACGATTTCAGCCTTTTCGGTTGAAAATTTCGTCGTAAATTTTGTTCCACTTGTGACCGTCGTCCAAGGTGGTTTTGGGATTGGCGAAAGTCAATGGCATCTTGTTCAAATTCGATGCCACTTTGGTGCTGGTCGGAATGAAATCGCGTTTGCCCAATATGACCTGGCCCTCACTCAGCTCAAAGTCTTGGAACAACAATGCTGCGTGGGGGTGTGGTGCATTCTTGGCAACACCGTTGGAATTGGGACGCGCAATGGTTGGGTCCAACGAGAACCAATCGACATTGGCACCCGAGTTTTTCATTTGCTCAATTTTGTAGTTGTACAAAGTGAGTGCCATGGGCACTTCACCGGAGGCCACCATGTTGCCCAACAGCGTATGACCTTTGCGAACTGAGACGCCGTTTTTACGCGCAATCTCTTTGAACAAAGCAATGCCTTTTTCTTCACCCATCTTCATCACCGTTTCGGCCAGCCAATCACTGTCGTCGGCTTCAACGGACAACTTGCCCTTCCACTTAGGATCGAGCAAGTCTTGGTAGGTCTTGGGCAAGTCTTCCTTGCGAACCAACTTGGTGTTGTAGGCGCAAGTGAAAATGTTCAAGCGTGTGGCAATCCACTCTTTGTGAGACGGGATGGCCTGTGGAATCAGTTCGCTCAGGAAAGGCGAGTTGCCAGCAATGAGAACTTTCTCACGAGACAACACTTCCATCTCTGGGCTGTTGGTTTCAAAAACGTCCACTTCAAAGCGGTTGGCTTTGGCTTCCAACAAGCCTCTCTGCAAGATTTTCTCGGAGCCACTGCGCCAAACTTTGGCCTTCACACCGTACTTGGCTTCAAAGGCCGAGGTCAACGCCGCCATGTCGTCTTGCGGCATGGAGGTGTAGATGCTGACCACGCCTTCTTTTTTGGCACCTTCCGCCAAGCGTTTCAAGCGCTCGGCACCTGTCAATGCAGCCAAGGCTGCTGTGGTGGCTGCCGAGGGTTGCGCCATCAAAGGACCCAAGGTGGCCACGCCCAAAGAGGCGGCACCGGCTTGAATCATTTGACGGCGAGAAAAACGAGAAACGCTCATGGAATTCTCCAATTAAGACTTAGGTGGCAATGTAGGCAATTCGGCTTCGTAGGCTTCTTCCATGCGAGGCGCCATGCCATGCTTGGCCAATGAGTCAGCAAATCGTGTGCGGACGGCTTGGCTTTCGTCAGCATAATCAATTTGGTCACCACCCACACGGCGGCTGATCCAAGCCTTAGGCACACCCTGGGCATTTCGAACCGACACCACCTCGTGCTTGAAAGCAAGGTAACGCGCTGGCGTGTTGCCTGTATTGAAGTGCTGGTGGAACCACATGTTGGGAGGCACCACCATGGCGCCCACTTCCCAATCGTATTGGCGTGGCTCTTCGCCTTCAGGCCACATCAAGCTGTAACCCTCACCGCTCAAAATGATCACGTGAGCGCCTGGTCCATGGCAATGGGCCTTTTTGTAGGTGCCCACTGGGAATTGTGAAATGTGGCTGTTCATAGAGCCGCGCGCCATGTTGAAGCGAATGTGACCACCGCCTGCACCGCGCTCTTTGGCGCTGATCAAAGGCAAGTTCACAGCATCGGCCACGAAGTTGGTTTCAAGCAGCAAACCTTTTTGCTCACCTTTGCCGCTGAAGTAATCAGGCTCGCCGTTGAAGCGGTTGGCAAAGTCGTGCTGGGTGTTAAACACGAAGTTCAAATCTTCATACAAGTTGATCACGGGTGGGCCGTTGGTCACGGCCACAAAACGTGCAGCGTCTTTGCCTGAACCGTTGAAGTGCTGGTGCATGCAGTTCAAAGGAATGGCAAACAAAGCGCCCGCTTGCCATTCAAACGTGATGCGATGGCCTTGGTCGTTCCAGACGGTGGTGGAGCCACGGCCAGACAACACATAAATCATCTCTTCAAAGATTTGGCGCTGGGGTTCGAGCTGTTTGCCTGGGGCAATTTCACACACGTAGCAGTCGTTCGACGTACGTGAAGCTTCGTGGTTGATGTAAACACCTTTACCGCCGCGGCGAGCCCAAGGTTTCAAATCGACCGTGTTCAAGCTGCGAATGTAATGGGCACTGATGATGTCCAAACCTTCGTTCTTCACCCAACGTGTGTAGGGCGTTTCTTTTTCAGTCGCGAATTTGGAAGCGAGGTCTTCCGATACGAGTGCGTCTTTTGCCATGTGCTGCTCTAAGATATTTTGTGAATCGATGCGGGCGCCTTGAGCGCCCGCAAGGTTTTATTTGCGCAAGTATTTCAGGATGGCTTCGCCATCTAAAGTCACCGAGGGATCAAACTCTGGCGCATTTTCGATTTGTTCCAAATCATTCAAACCGCAATATTTGAAAATGCGGTTGATGGAAGAAATCAAACGCACAGGGCGATCGGGATCGGCGTTGAAGTGTTGGTGAATGGTATTTGGTGGAATGTAGATCACATCACCGGCTTCCCATTCGTAACGCTTCACTTCGTCTTGGGGCTTCCAGTGGTAAGTGTCTGTAATTTCAACGTCGCAATCTTGGTGCAAATCGTAGCCACGACCTTCGAGCACATACACGCACTCTTCTGCCAAATGACGGTGCTTGCCCGACTTGCTGCCTGGTGGAATGACTTGCATGTACGCATCGACGGTTTCGATGCGTGTGTTCATGGATTCATTCAACAAGTGCTTGAGCAAACCTTGACGCGCCATTTCCCATGGCATGTTTTCGGGATGCACCACTTTGTGACGCTTGGAATTGCGCGCAGGCATTTGCTCTGCATCGTCCAATAAGCCTTGGTAGTACTTACCTTGTTGGTTGCCTTGCAACCATGATTTTGATTCGTCCCAAGCCATCTCAGTAGCCTCCCTTTGGATGATTAAAGTCTTCTTCGTCGTTGCGCGCCACAAAGCCTTCGCCGCCTGGTGCGGGTTCGC
>CANGCI010000185.1 GCA_947451995.1 Comamonadaceae bacterium
AATTGAGCTTTTGAAGATTTGATTTGTGACTGATACGTTTCCGCGTTTATTGGGAGATGTGGGCGGTACCAACGCCCGATTTGGATGGCAAGCCAGCGCGCACACCGGCATCGAACATGTTTTGGTTTTACCGTGTGCGGCTTATGAGACGCTAGAAGCCGCCATCCGCACTTACCTTGAATTAAAAAACTTGCCCATGCCGCGCGTCGGCGCATTGGGCATTGCCAATCCCATCACCGGCGATGTGATTCGCATGACCAATCACCATTGGTCTTTTTCAATTTCTGACATGCAGCGCCGTTTGGGCTTGGGGCAACTGAAGGTCATCAATGACTTCACCGCTTTGGCACTGGCATTGCCCTCCATTCCGCCCGAAAACTTGGTGCAAGTAGGCGGCACGGTGGCGCAAGCCTTCGCGCCCAAAGCACTGCTTGGTGCAGGGACAGGTTTGGGCGTTTCGGGCTTGCTTCCAACCGATGCCCATGACCACTGGGTGGCCATTGCGGGTGAAGGAGGTCATGTCACATTGGCCGCTCAAAACGACACTGAATACCGCGTGATTGAACTCATTCGCCAGCGCTATGGACATGTGTCTGCCGAGCGCGTGCTGTCGGGTCAAGGTTTGGTGGACTTGTATTTGGCGATGCGGCAGCTTCAAGGACATCCTCCTACGGAAGTGACCAGTGCTGCAGACATTACCAATTTGGCCTTGAAAAACAAAGATCCATTGGCCTTGCAGAGTCTCCAAATGTTTGCAGGTTTTTTAGGGTCCGTCTCGGGTGATTTGGCACTCACCTTGGGTGCCTTGGGTGGCGTATATTTAGGCGGCGGCGTTGTACCGCGGTGGCTGGGCTGGTTTGAGTCTTCTGTATTTAGAGAACGTTTTGAAGCCAAAGGCCGATTTCGCGAGTACCTCAAAGACATTCCGGTTTACGTGATCAATGCGGCGGAATCCCCCGCTCTCTTAGGTGCCTCCAGATCTTTGAATTGAGTGAGCACCATGCGCTACGCCCACTCGCTCACCGCATTTTTCACATCTGTTCTCACGCTTCTGGCAAGTGCACTAACCCCCTTGAGTGGCCATGCACAACAAAGTGCTCAGGTGTTACCGCAAGCTGAAACTGGGCGCATCGAAAGATTGGCTCATTTCCCGTCCCAGCATGTGGATGCGCGACATGTGGATGTTTGGTTGCCTGACAATTTTGAGTCGCTGAAAGCTGCAGGGCAGCGTTTCAATGTGATTTACATGCACGATGGGCAGATGCTTTTCGATGCAAAAATGACTTGGAACCAACAAGCTTGGCAGGTAGACAAAACCATCACACGGCTGATGCAGTCTGGGCAAATTGGCCCCACCTTGGTGGTGGGCGTTTGGAACAATGGCAAGTACCGACAGAGCGAGTATTTTCCTCAAAAGTTTTTGCAACATCTCCTACCTGGTCCACGCCAATTGCAGTTGGAAGCTAATTTACAAAACAAACCACAAGCGGATGCGTATCTGCGCTTTTTGGTGGAAGAACTCAAGCCCGTCATTGACCGTCATTACCCCACCTTGGTAGGGCCAGCCCATACAGTGGTGATGGGCTCAAGCATGGGCGGCCTCATTTCTGTTTATGCCTTGAACGAATACCCGCACGTTTTTGGCGGTGCTGCAGGGCTATCAACACATTGGATCGGTCGCTATGAAGCCAATTCACACATTCCACTGGCGGCCTATGTATACCTGCGCGATCACTTGGCACCACCTCAAGGCCACAAAATTTACCAAGATCACGGCACCACAGAGTTGGACGCGCTTTATGCGCCCTATCAAAACTTTGTCAATCAAATCATTCGGGACAAAGGCTATGTAGAGCAAGGCGCACAGACTAATTTCATGACTCGGGTTTTCGACGGCACTGGCCACAATGAAAATGCATGGGCCGCGCGACTTGAAATACCTGTGTTATTTTTATTGGGCAAATGACCACGGCAAGCAGCAGCTGAACCTGCGCCCATCCAACGCCGCCCCCTTTCGACTGCATTCCATGAACACCACCGAGATTTATCTAATCGCCATGGGCATCGTGTTTACAGTGCCCTACTTGATTTGGCGCTTGGGTCGTACCGAACAGGTCGCGCCTTTGGTTGTCGTCCAAATCATCACGGGCATTCTGTTGGGACCAGGCGTGTTGGGGAATTTGTTTCCAGCGTATTACCAATTTGTCTTCAACCCTTCTGTGGTTCAGTCCTTGAACGGCGTGGCCTGGTGGGCGGTGATGCTGTTTGTTTTCCTAGCGGGCATTGAACTCGACCTGAGCCAAGCGTGGGCCGCCAAAAAAGAGAGCGCACTGACTGCAGGCTTGGCATTGTTGGTGCCTTTGATTTTTGGCGCAGTTGCAGCGAGTTTCATCAACTCGGGACAGATGGGTGCTGGGTGGACAGGGCCCTTGGCCAAAGACTGGCAGTTCACCACGGGCGTGGCCATGTCTTGCGCAGTGACTGCCTTGCCCATCCTCATTTTGCTGATGGAAAAACTTGAAATTTTGCGGCAACCCCTGGGCCAGAGAATTTTGCGTTATGCAAGCTTGGATGACATTGCCATTTGGGGCGTGCTGGCATTGATTCTGATGGACTGGGAGCGCATGGGCAAACAGGTCTTTTTCTTGCTGGCCTTTGGCGTGTTGAGCTGGGTTCTGCGCCGCTTGATGAAAGCCATACCTGCAGCAGATCGATGGTACGTGACCTTGATTTGGCTCATTGTGTGTGCTTTGGGCGCCGATGGGTCGGGCCTGCATTTCATGGTGGGGGCATTTTTGGCAGGGGTGGTGATTGATGCCAAATGGTTTGATCAAGCACAAATGGACCTGCTGCGAAAGCACGTTTTGTTGGTCATGATGCCTGTGTTCTTTTTGAGCACGGGGCTGAAGACCAACTGGGCCATCGGCGGCACCTTGGTTTTTGTTGCGGCAGCTTTGTTGCTGCTGGCTTCTGTCGCTGGTAAGTTGCTAGGGGTTCGATTGGCTGGCCGTATTTTGGGTTGGCCAGCTTGCGAGGCGTCTGTGATTGGATGGTTGCTTCAAACCAAAGCCTTGATCATGATTATTTTTGCCAACATCTTGCTCGACAAACAAATCATTTCTTCCGCCACCTTCACAGCGCTGCTGCTGATGGCCGTTGCAAGTACGATGCTCACCACCCCCGTGGTGAGCCCGAAGCTAATGCGAATGAAGAATCAGTCGGCGTAAACACCTGCTGCTTTGATGATGGGGCTCCATTTTGCAATTTCGGCCATCACAAATTTCTTGTGCTCTGCAGGTTCTACGCGTTTGTCGGTGACAACCACAGCACCCAAGCCTTCTTGTTTCTTGATGAACTCAGGATCTTTCAAAGCCACTTTGAGCGCCGCATTGATCTTGGCGAGAACATCGGGCGGTGTGCCTTTGGGCGCATACAAACCGTGCCAGATGGTGACTTCAAAACCTTTAAGACCTGCTTCTTGCATGGTGGGCAAATCTTTCAGTGCAGGCGTGGTCAGGTGCTTGCTGGTGGTCACCGCAAAGGCTTTGACTTTTTTGCCTTCGATTTGGCTGGTGGTGTTGGTGGTTTGATCGCACATCAAATCAATTTGGCCACCCATCAAATCGGTCATGGCAGGTGCGGTGCCTTTGTAAGGCACTGTGGTCATGTCGACTTGAACGGCATTTTGATACAGCAAACCGCACAGGTGTGAGGCTGAGCCGACACCGGCATTGCCCAAATTGATTTTGCCTTTGTTGGCCGTCACCCAAGCGCTCAACTCTTTGAAGTTGTTGGCCGGCAAGCTGGGCTTGCCAATCAGTGTCATGGGCACGTCATTGATCATGCCGACGTATTCAAAATCGCTCTCAACTTTGAAGGGAATGTTGCGAACCAGTGTGGGCATGGTGGCCATGCCGATGTGGTGCAAGAGCAAGGTGTGCCCATCGGGGGCAGCTTTGGCAACCTTGTTGGCACCAATCGAACCACCCGCACCTGCTGCGTTGTCGACCAACAGCACTGCGCCACCCAAAGGTGCGCGCATGGCTTCGGCCAAATCGCGGGCGACGCGGTCGGTTGGACCGCCTGCAGCAAATGGAACCACGAAGGTGATGGGCTTAGAGCCCGGGAAATTTTGAGCGTGGGCCACCAGCGACAAAGCTGCGGCTGCAATTACCAGGATGCGTTTCATCTAAAACTCCTTATCTAGAACCTTTAGTGTAGTGTGCTCCGACAGCACCCGTCCCCCTCGGAAACACTAACTCCTGTAACGGAAAAGGGCTTCATTCTTGCCAAATGAAGCCCTTTTGCGCCAGATCAAAGTCATCACAGCCTAAGCCCGCCATGACCCGATGGCGGCTTACTGATAACTGCGCGCATCCTCAATGACTTTGCCGTCATTGGCCAAGGTCCCTGGTGCCACCAACAGGACGTCGCTGCGCAACTTGGTGATGTCGCGAATGGCTTCTGCAATTTGGGCTTTGAGCTCGGCCTCGCCTTGGCCAGCCG
>CANGCI010000186.1 GCA_947451995.1 Comamonadaceae bacterium
AAAGGGCCGTTGGTGCTGATCACAAAGGTATAGCCATCACCTGCTGCTTTGGCCACCGCGCCAGTACCCGTGTTGCCACCCGCGCCAACTCGGTTGTCGATGATGACGGGCTGACCCAAACGCGTTCCAAGTTTTTCAGAAATGATGCGCGCAATGACATCGGGTGAAGAGCCAGGGCCATAGGGCACAACCAATTTAATGGGACGCGAAGGCCAGTTGGCTTGCGCCAATACCGCAGAGCACATGAGCCCAAAGGCCATGCCAATGAGGCAACTTCTAGACAAAAACTTCATGGTGTCACTTCTTCCGTTTGCGAGAACAAGGTTTGCTCAGCCGCAATGAATCCAGCGACCAAGCTTCGGTATGCAGATTCAACAATGTCCTCAAATCCCGGAAAGTTGTCTGCATGCTCAGAGGCTAAGTTTCGCACTTTTTTGAACACCTCAGCTTGTCTGGCGGGCGCTGCCACCTGAAATTTGTCATGATCGCTGGAGAACCCCTCAATCGGCCGTGATGTTGGCCTGCTTGATCAGGTTGCCGTATTTGGCAAACTGAACTTTCAAATCAGCGGCCAATTCGTCTGGACTGGTGCCTTTGGGACTCAGACCCAGGCCAAACAATTGCTCCTTGATCGCTGGATCTGAAATGGCTTTCACAATTTCAGCATGCAATTTTTGCAGGATGGGTTTGGGCGTACCTGCCGGCGCCATCATGGCGTACCAAGAATTGAACTCAAAACCACTCAAGCCCGACTCAGACACTGTGGGCACATCAGGAAATTGTGGCAATCGTTTGGGCGTGGTGACCGCAATCAAGCGCAGCTTGCCGGCCTTGATCAAAGAACTGACCGTCGCAATACCTTGAAACGCAACTTGAACTTCATGGCCCGCCACACCCACAGCTGCTTGCGTCGCGCCTTTGTAAGGCACATGCGTCAGTTGAACGCCAGCTTGCGAAGCAAACAAGGCCATGGCAATGTGTTGGGGGCTGCCATTGCCACCCGATCCATAGTTGAGTTGGCCTGGCGATTTTTTGGCAGCAGCAATCAAGTCTGCGGCAGTGCGAATGGCCGAGTCAGCAGGCACCACCACACCCCATTCCACTGTGGCCACCAAAGAAATAGGTTCAAAATCTTTTTGAATGTCCCATGGCATTTTGGCCTGCAAGTTGGGCAGCATGGTCATGATGCTGTCGTTGAAGCCGCCCAAGGTGTAACCATCCGGCGCCGACTTGGCCACCCTGTCGGCCCCAATCAAACCTGCCGCTCCCGCTTGGTTTTCAATGGCAATGCCCGTCCCCATGTTGGTCGCCACTTTTTGCATGACGATGCGCGCCGCATTGTCCACCGCACTGCCTGCAGCCAAAGGCACGATCAACTTGATGGGCTTTTGCGGATAGCTGCCTGTTTGCGCTTGAACTGAAGCGCTCAGCAAGAAAGCGATGCCCACCAAAGCGGTGCCCAGTTGGCGCGCAGAGGTCCGCAGTAAAGGGGCCGAAGTGAAAAATGAAGTTGCGTTCATGACAAGGCCTTTTGGAGAGGACTATAAAAATTGAAGCGGTGCGATTAGACGTTCTACTGCCAATTCGTTCAGTTGCTTCACCAAACCGGGCGCCAACACAACGCCATGCTTTTCATGGTCCATGCGCTTGTGATGGCTTTGCTCGCCAGGCAACCAGATGCGGTCCACACCTGGCATGCGCTCTGAGCTGCGCAGTTCTTGAATCAGTTGGTCGATGTTTTGTTTGAAATCATCGATGTCGCCAAAGGCCGAAGGGTCGATCACGGCAATGGCCTGCCCCGTGTTGGTGGTGCTGACGAAATCTTTGTTGAAGTCAATCACCTGACTGCCCATCGCGGCACCATTCAAGGTGCCCGCCAAAATACCAACCACCAATGACAATCCATAGCCCTTGTAACCGCCAATGGGCAACAAGAAACCTTCGTCGCTTTGGGTCGGATCCAGTAAGGGCTTGCCTAGGCGATCAATCATCCAACCTTCAGGCATCATTTCACCGCGCTGCGCTTTGGCTTTGACTTTGCCATAGGCCGCCACCGTGGTGGCCATGTCGAGCACAATGGGAACTTCCTTGCCACTGGGGATGGCCGCAGCAATCGGATTGGTCGACAACAACATGTCCAAGCCGCCCCAGGGTGGCAAGTGATTGGCATTGCCCACCGCAAAATACAAACCGATCATGTCGTGTTGCAAAGCCATCCGTGCGTAAAGCGAAGCTGGTCCCGCATGGTTGCTAAGGCGACTGCCCACCCAAGCGATGCCTGAGCTTTTTGCTTTTTGAATGGCCAATTCGGTGGCACGCTTCATGACCAAATGGCCCATGCCATTGTCGCCATCGATCAAGGCCATGGCCGTTCGTTCTTGCACCACACGAATGTTGGGCTTTAAATTCATGCCGCCCGCCAAGATTCGTTTGGCATAGGGCACCAAGCGAATCACACCGTGGCCGTCCGAGCCTTGCATGTCGGCTTCGGCCATCAAATGGCCCACCGTTTTCGCATCTTCTGGGGGCAAGCCCAATGACACCATGGCTTGCGTGATGAACGATTCAAGCTGCGAGAAACTGACTCTGAATTCAGACATTTTTCATCCGTTGTTGGAGTGCGATCACAGCACAGTCTGGACTGGTCAACACTGGGGCACTGACTTTGGTTTGCGCAAGGGTTTGCGCAGCGGCCATTGAAAATTGAGCCAGCATGATGACATCACACGTGGGCATGTTTTCAATGCCCACGGCAATGCGTTGATCGTGCTCTTGCGCTTGGCCTTTGGCCAAAGCTTCCATGGCCAGCGGCACATGCACGCCATGCAAATTCACAACACGGTTCAGGTGCGCAGTCATGGCCGTGAACTCTTCGCGCATGGAATCAATCGATGCCGCAAACGTGGCCACCAAGCCGATGTTCAAGGCGTCTTCTGAATGAGGTTTGGCTTTTTGAGCAACTTGCATGGCTTCCTCAAACATGGCCTCATTGGGCTTCAGTGTGGGAATGCCTGTGGCGACGGCGGCGGCTTCAATGGCTTCACCAAACGCAGAACAAGTGAACAAAATACCTTGGCAACCAACACGCTTGGCGTATTGCGCCAGGTCGATGAAACGCTCCACCATGTCTGCCGTGAGGTGCCCAACTGCCGCAAGGTCCCGCGACAAACTGTCGTCCAAAATATTTTGCAACTTGGCTTCAGGCCAAAGCTTTTGGAAAGAGGTGTTGACCGGTTGAATGGCCAAGGGTGTGGCATGAATCAGTGCGATGCGAGGCGCACTCATTATTCAATCCGCAAGCCTGTTTTTTCAATGACAGGCTTCCAGCGCATCATCTCTTCTTTGATGTACTCCGTAGCCGATTCGGGTGTGGAGTCGGTGGGCTCCATGGCCAACTGTTTCAATTGCTCCACCAAGCCTGGATCTTTCAGAACCTTGGCGGTGGCGGCGGCCAAAATGTCGATCACGGCTTTGGGCGTGCCAGCAGGCGCAGCAATGCCGTTCCACAACACCGCCTCAAAACCTTTGATGCCCAAGGCTTCGTTCACTGTGGGCACATCAGGTGCCAAGCTGGAACGTTTGTTGGCAGCAATGGCCAAAATTTTGGCTTGTCCGCCTTGGTGCAAGGGCAAGGCTGAACCCAGAGCGTCCACCATGGTTTCGGTTTGTCCGCCAAGCAACGCAGGCTTGGCCTGCCCGCTGCCCTTGTAGGGGATGTGCTCAATTTTGGCGCCCGACTCCAACAAGAAACGCTCCATCGACAGGTGCAGGTAAGTGCCCTGCCCTGGCGAGCCGTATCTGAACTTGGTGGGATTGGCCTTGGCTTGATCAATCAAGGCCTTGAGAGTTTGAGGTGACTCTTTGTTCGACATGATCACCACGGCAGAACCACCGACCACAGCCACTGTGGTGAAGTCTTTCAAATAATCGTATTGGGGCTTCAAGGCCATCAAGTTGTAAAGCGCTAAGTTAGAAGCCGTTCCAAACAGCAAGGTGTGGCCGTCGGGTTGGCTGCGTTTCACTTCCAAGGAACCAATGGCACCGCTGGCGCCGGCCTTGTTGTCCACAATGACGCTTTGATTCAGCACCCGCGACAAGCCAATGGCATATTGGCGAGCAAAGATATCGGTTGGTCCGCCTGCGGGGAACGGCACGATGAGCCGAATGGTTTTGGTGGGAAAGTTGGTTTGCGCCAAAGCGCTGAAGGGGGCTGCGGCTGCAAAGCCCAAGCATGCGACGGCGGCAAACAATGCGCGACGTTTGACGTGAAGAAAATGAACCACTTTGTCTCCCTTGAATCAGGCTTGTTGCAGGCCAGCGCCAATGGGCCGACCCTCTTGTGGGTGCATCATAAGTGCATCCCGTCTGTGCTTACAAGCCAGCGTTCCGCCATTCGGACTGGTATGACGTAGGCTCACACCCAAGCCCTACAAAATGAATGGCCTCGATGGCGCAGTACTCATCGCGATCAGAGGCATCGCCA
>CANGCI010000187.1 GCA_947451995.1 Comamonadaceae bacterium
TACGCCATCTATGCAGAGCGTGAGTTCAAGTACAACGGCATCAAGCAGGGCAATCGCAATGCATTGCTTTACACCGATCCCACTGTGGATGGTTTGAAGACGGGCCACACGCAAGAGGCGGGCTTTTGCTTGGTGACCTCATCGGTGCGCAATGGCATGCGTTTGATCACCGTGGTGTTGAATGCGGGCAGTGCAAAGTCGCGTGCTGATGAGACCCGAACTTTGTTGGGCTGGGGTTTCAGCAGTTTTGAGAAACTCACGCCCATTCAGCCCAATGCGGTGGTGAGTCCAGTCAAGGTCAGTTTTGGCAAAGCCGATACAGTGCCCGCAGTTCTTGGCGCACCGTGGTTGGTGACGGTGCCACGTGGTCAGCAAATTCAGACTGCTGTTGAAGTGAAGGCAGGGCTTGAGGCGCCTTTGGCCAAGGGTGCGGTGGTGGGCAAGGTGGTTGCCACTTCGAATGGCAAGACAGTGAGCGAGGCACCGCTGGTGGCGCAAGCCGATGTGGAGCGGTCTGGCTTGTTGCTGCGTGGGTGGCAGCATGTCACCAAGTTGTTTGGGAAGTGAGTATGTCGTTCGGTCGTCGCTGCGCTCTGGGCGCAGTCACGTTTTTGTGCGCATTTTTTGCAAAGGCCCAGCCTGTGAATTCAGCTTTAAATGATCCCTATCTTTGGCTAGAAGAAGTGCAGGGCGATAAAGCTTTGGCTTGGGTTCGCGAACGCAATGCGGTTTCTACATCGCTGCTTCAAGCGCAGCCCTTATTTGCAGACAACAAGGCCAAAGTTTTAGCGATCCTCAACAATCGCGATCAAATTCCGGGTGTCACCCGCAGGGGAAATCATCTCTACAACTTCTGGCGAGAAGACAAGAATCCAAGAGGACTTTGGCGCCGCACCAGCTTGGAAGAATACCGAAAGCCTCAGCCGCTATGGGATGTTCTTCTGGATCTAGATGCCCTGGGTAAAACAGAAAACGAAAACTGGGTTTGGGCGGGCGCAGATTGTTTGGCGCCAGATTACAACCGTTGCCTGATTTCTTTGTCGCGCGGTGGTGCGGATGCCAAAGTGACGCGCGAGTTTGATGTTTCAAAGCGCGAATTCGTCAAAGATGGGTTTGTTGTACCTGAAGCGAAGTCGCAACTGGATTGGGTGGACATTGACACGTTGCTGGTGGGTACGGATTTTGGTCCTGGCAGCATGACCAAGAGTGGCTACGCGCGAGTTATCAAAAAATGGAAGCGGGGCACGCCTCTGTCATCCGCTGTCGTGGTTTTTGAAGGGCAAGAAAGTGATGTGTCTGCTTTTGCTACCGTCGACATGACACCTGGCTTCGAGCGAACCATCGTGGGTCGGTCCACAGATTTTTACAATACCGAAATCAGTTTGTGGGTCAATGGCCGCTTGGTCAAAATTGACAAACCAAGCGATGCGTCATTGTCTTGGCACCGTGAGTGGGCCTTCCTGCTGCTCAAACGAGACATGCAAGTTGACAATCGCACTTACAAAAATGGCAGTTTGTTGGCCATCAAGTTTGATGAATTGATGGATGGCAAGCGCAGCTACCATGTGCTTTTTGAGCCCACGGGTACACGTTCTTTGTCACGTGAAGGTTTCAGCACCACGCGCGATCACTTGTTGCTGAATATTTTGGACAATGTGGCCGGGCGAATTGAAGAGCTTCAATTCAAAGAGGGTCTGTGGAAGCGGCGCGATGTGAAAGTGCCCTTAACGGGCACGCTCAGTGCTAGAGGCATGCACGACCCCTTTGTGAAAGATGATCCCCTGGCCAATCATTACCAGATGTCGTACCTCGACTTCTTAACCCCAGCCAGTTTGTATCTGGGCAAGGCTGGCAGTGATGAACGTGACTTGTTGAAAAGCAATCCGGTGTTTTTTGATTCACAAGGCATGCGCACCGAGCAGCGCTTTGCAACTTCAAAGGACGGTACCCAAGTGCCTTACTTTGTGGTGTATCCCAAGAACTACAAGTCAGACGGCACCAACCCCACGGTGTTGTATGGCTATGGCGGTTATCAAATTTCCATGGCGCCGTTTTACAGTGGCGGATGGGGCACCACGTGGTATCAGCGCGGTGGCGTTTTCGTGGTGGCCAATATCCGTGGTGGTGGCGAGTTTGGCCCGGCATGGCATCAAAGTGCCATCAAGCAAAACAAGCAAAAAAGCTACGATGACTTTGCCGCAGTGGCAGAGGATCTGATCAAGGCGGGCATCACCCAGCCAAAACATTTAGGCATCATGGGCGGCAGTAATGGCGGCCTTTTGGTAGGCGCGGTGATGGTGCAACGGCCCGAGTTGTTTGGTGCAGTGGTGTGCAGCGTGCCTTTGTTAGACATGCAGCGTTATCACAAACTGCTGGCAGGTAACAGTTGGATGGCGGAGTATGGAGACCCGGACAAGCCTGAGGAATGGGCCTACATCAGCAAATACAGCCCTTACCAGAATGTGAAGCAGGGCGTTAAATATCCCAAGGTGCTCTTTGCAACATCCACGCGAGATGATCGGGTGCACCCAGGGCATGCGCGCAAGATGGCTGCTCGCATGATCGAGCAAGGTCATGAAGTGCTGTATTACGAGAACATCGAGGGTGGTCATGGCGGGGCTGCTGACAACGCGCAGCGAGCCAATTTGGTGGCGCTAGAAAATACCTTCTTGTGGACAGCTTTGGGCGGAAATTAATGTTGATCTGACCCCAATTAAGAATTTTCATGCCGATCAAATACGGAACCAATGGCAATGACAACCCTTTGAGGGGGACGTCGGGAAATGATTCGCTGTACGGTTTGGCAGGTGATGACTTTATTCTGACTGAGGATGGTGAAGACTATGTTGAGGCGGGTGATGGCGACGATGAAGTCAACGGCTATGACGGCGTAGGCGGTGCCTACACCTACTATCCTGTGACTGGTATCAAAACCATACACGGAGGCAACGGCAACGACTTTCTTGTGGGGGGCTCCGCTGGCGATGTTCTTTACGGCGATGAAGGCAACGATCAACTCTACGGCCGTGGTGGCAATGACATTTTGAGCGGTGGTCCTGGTGCCGATTACTTGAATGGCGGCCCTGGTGACGACACCTATTACGTGTCTGACATTCACGATGTGATCGAAGACGCTTCAGGTACTGACACGGCCTATGTGGCCACCAGTTTCGTCAAAATTCCGAGCAGTATCGAAAAAGTCATCTACACAGATGGTGCGCAATCTTTACCTTATTGGGTAGATGCGTTGTTGCCAGACGAAGCTGCTGGCAATGCATTTGAAAGCTTGCTTGGCAGCGCACACACCTATTTCTACACCTTCCCAACATCGTTGCCCACCTACGACACCAATTACAACCACGGACTGGGCTTCAAGCCATTTGCAAGTACGCAAATGGCCAGGGCCGAAGCAGCTTTAAGTGTTGTGTCTTCTGTGATTGATGTGCATTTTCAGAAGACCAACAACCCTGGCGTTCTCAATACTTTTGTATTCGCAAACAATGATCAACCTTCCTCCGCAGGTTCTGGCAATTTCCCGAGCGACAACATGATTGGCAGCGATCTGTATTTCGACAACTCATCGCTCAATGCCACCTTCGCTGACCGCACTTACGGTGCCTTAACCCTTATCCATGAAATTGGTCATGGTCTGGGACTAGAACATCCTTTTTCACACGCGCAGGCGGGCAGTAGCAGCGTGTCGAATCCGCCTTATCTGACGGGTACAGAGGAGTCCACAACTTGGACTGTGATGAGCTACAACGACGCTCCGGCGCAGTATTACCTCAGCTTCAGTCCACTCGACATTGCGGCATTGCAGTACATCTACGGACCCAGCAAAACCTCGCGCACTGGCAATGACACTTACAAAGTGTCTGCGACTGAGCCCAACTTCATTTGGGATGGTGCGGGCGTGGACACCCTCGACGCGTCGACTTTGAACCAAGGCGTCACCCTCTACCTCACCCCCGGCTACTGGGGCTATGTGGGCAGCGCCAAAGCTACCAACATCTCCGCGGCAGGACAGCTCACTGTTAACTTCGGCTCGGCGATCGAGCACCTCACAGGCACCGCCTTCGCTGACAAGTTGTACGGCAACGAACTGGGCAACCTGATGTTGGGCGGCATGGGCAACGACTGGCTAGAAGGATGGGCCGGTGACGACACCTTGGTGGGCGGGCAGGGCGACGACCAACTGCAGGGCGGCGCCGGCATCGACACCGCGCAATACAGCGGCACCTACGCCAACTACACCTTCACAGCCACTGCCAACACCTTCAGCGTCAAAGACAAACGCAGCAACGCCGACGGCATTGACGTCCTCACCTCCGTCGAGCGATTGAAATTTTCAGACAAATCTGCGGCCATAGACCTGGACGGCAATGCCGGCGTGGTTGCAAAAGTGATTGGCGCAGTGCTCGGCAGCGACGCCATCAAATTGACCAACATTGTCGGCATTGGATTGCGCTACGTCGACAA
>CANGCI010000188.1 GCA_947451995.1 Comamonadaceae bacterium
ATGGCAATGGCCAAATTTTCAAGCCCCCATCGTCCCGTCAAGACACGGCTGCCAGGCAATGCATCGGACATCTCGAACAAGATGCCTTTGTTGGTGGCAAATGCATCAATTTGTTTTGAGTTCAACAGGATTTGGGCTTGTGCCAGTGATTCTGCAGGGACGACTTTGGCCAATTTAAAGCGTTGAGTGAGCACGCCTTGAGAAGAACTTCCTTGGCTCACTCCGACGCGCATACCGGCTTGATCAATGTCGTTCAGCGACGTGACTGGGCTTGCGCCGATCACCAAATAACCCAGCTCCAAACGAACCAGAGCCTCTGTGAAATCCATTTCTTTGGCACGCACCGCTGTGGCGTTGGTGAATGTCATGTCGACCTTGCCGTCTTTCAATGCATCCAACACTTGCGCCACTCGGTCAAATTCAACGACCTGCACCGGCACATTCAAGCGCTTGGCCATGCCTTTGCCCAAATCCAATGCAATGCCGACACTCTCCCCTGTCTTGGGATCTTTCACCCAAGATGTGGGGCTACCAGGATAGACACCCACACGCAGAACACCCGAGGGCGCCAAAGCCTGACGCACATCGGCCGTGACCGCTTCCGCTTTGGCACGTGCACTGTTTTCGGTTGTTGGGTGAACAACCGTCATGTTGAAACAAGCGCTGAGCGTCAAGCTCAGCAAGGCCACACTCAAGCCTCGCCATGCGAGCTGGAAATGATGTTTTGAAATCATGCGAGTTCCTGTTTGAGTGAAGGTGAAACAAGCAAAGCTTGATTCATCAGTCGATGTATTTCAGGCCAGCCTTGGCCAAGGGTTCACGCATGTTGTACATGTCCAAACCTAAAACACCAGCGGCCAATTTGGCGCGCTTCTCGCCTTCATTGGCTTCGCGCGCTTCAGCGGCATCGGCCACTTTTTGCGCCCAAGCAGCGGGCACGACCACCACGCCATCGTCGTCGGCAACCACTGCATCGCCTGGGTTCACATTGATACCGGCACACACCACCGGAATGTTGACCGAGCCCAGTGTGGACTTGATGGTGCCTTTGGCGCTGATGCCTTTGCTCCAAACCGGAAACCCCATGGCAGTGAGTTCGCGCACGTCACGCACACCGGCATCGATGACCAAGGCTTTGGCACCGCGGGCCATGAAGGAAGTGGCCAGCAAGTCACCAAAGAAACCATCACAGTTGTCGGCACTGATGGCCGCAACCACGATGTCGCCCGGTTGAATTTGTTCAGCCACCACGTGCATCATCCAATTGTCGCCAGGGTGCAGCAAGACCGTGACGGCTGTGCCTGATACAGGCACACCACTGTAGATAGGACGCATGTACTTTTGCATCAAACCTACACGGCCCATGGCTTCGTGCACCGTGGCCACACCAAAACGGCCCAATTTGTCGACGGCTGCTTTGTCTGCGCGCGTGATGTTGCGCTTCACAATTCCAAGTTCTGTCATGTCAATTCCAATGGTTAATTTGCAATGATTTAAACGTGCAGCGGCTTAGAGGCCTTTGGCCTTCAAGTGCGCATCCAAACGGGGGAACACATGGCGTGTGTTGCCTTCGTAAATTTTGTAGCGTTGCTCATCGTTCAAGATATTGGACGACTGGATGTAACGCTTGGTATCGTCAAAGTAGTGACCTGTTTCGGGATCAATGCCGCGCACAGCACCAATCATTTCAGAGGCAAACAAAATGTTGTCAACAGGAATCACTTTGGTCAACAAATCAATGCCTGGCTGGTGGTACACACAAGTGTCGAAGAAGATGTTGTTGAGCAAATGGTCTTGCAGCAAAGGCTTCTTCAATTCTTGGGCCAAGCCGCGAAAACGACCCCAGTGGTAAGGCACCGCACCGCCGCCATGCGGAATGAGGAACTTCAGGGTGGGAAAGTCTTTGAACAAATCGGAGGTGAGGCACTGCATGAAGGCCGTGGTGTCAGCATTCAAATAATGCGCGCCAGTGGTGTGGAAGCAGCTGTTGCAGCTGGTGCTCACGTGGATCATGGCGGGAATGTCGTACTCCACCATTTTTTCGTAGATGGGGTACCAGTGCTTGTCGCTCAAAGGCGGCGAAGTCCAGTGGCCGCCTGACGGATCGGGATTCAAGTTGATGCCCACATTGCCGTACTCTTTCACGCAGCGTTCCAGCTCGGGAATGCAAGTTGCAGGGTCAACGCCAGGTGACTGAGGCAACATGGCCACAGGCACAAAGTTGTCGGGGAACAATTGGCTGACGCGGTAGCACAACTCATTGCAAATGGCAGCCCACGTGGACGACACGTTGAAGTCGCCAATGTGGTGGGCCATGAAACTGGCGCGAGGACTGAACAAGGTCAGGTCAGAGCCGCGCTCTTTCATCAAACGCAATTGGTTGGTCTCAATGGATTCACGCAACTCATCGTCGCTGATTTTGAGATCCGCCACTTTGGGACCCAGCTCAGGTGTGTTCAGGTTGGCAATTTGCGCATTGCGCCAGTTTTCCAAAGCTTTAGGCGCCGTGGTGTAGTGACCGTGGCAGTCGATGATCAAAGGTTGTTTGAGACTCATGAAGCGATCCAATCGAATAAATGAAAAAAAGAAATCAAGCAGAATGACCCGACCACAAGGCGCTTGGCACCATGGCCTCGCCTCGCATCAGCAGTCTGGCCGTTCTCAACAAAGCGGCCTGTGTGACGTTTTGACCACCGGGCAAATGCGGCGCAGGCTCGGTTTGCAAAGCCACACTGAACTCGCCTGTCGGATGTTCAACCGACACATTTTTGGCAGCGCCAGTGGGCATGACAGCGATGCCATCACACACAGAACCCTCCAACACGCAAGCCGTGCCCACAGTAACGGCGGCCAACACACCGATGGCATCGTGGCACACATGCGGAATGAAACTGCGTGTGCTCAAAGCACCACCCTTTTGAGGCGGCGCAATGAGGGTCATCTTGGGATAATTTTTTTGACTCACATCACCCAAACCCATCAACAAAGACACTTGCAAACGCAGCGCCTCAATTTTGGTTTTGAGTTCGGTGTCGGCATTCATGTCCGCCACTGATTCGTACCCCGTGCGGCCCACGTCAGATGCTTTGAACATGACCAAAGGCATGCCGTTGTCGATGCAAGTGACGTCAATGGTGAAAGGCTCAAAGCCAACGCCAGTCACCGTCAAGGTGTCTTTCACGCGGCCTGTGGGCAACAAGCCAGAACAGACAGAGCCAGCCGTGTCTAGAAAGTTGATGGTCACGGGTGCAGAAGTGCCAGGTGCACCATCGATGCGAGCTGTTCCCTCGTATTGAACCATGCCGTCGCGCGTGTCCACGGTGATGTCACATTGCATGTCGGTGTTCAATGTCAATACACGGAAGGTGCTTTGATCGCCCTGCACGTCCACCATGCCAGTTTCGATGGCGAATGGCACCACAGCTGCCAACATGTTGCCGCAATTGGGCGTGGTGTCGACAGTCTCTTTGTCGGGTTGCAGTTGGGCAAACAAAAAGTCCAACGCCACGCCAGGAACGGAACTCTTGCGAACAATGCCCACCTTGCTCGTTAAGGGATGTGCGCCGCCCAAGCCATCGATCTGGCGTTTGTCAGGAGAGCCCAGGGCAGCCAACAAGACTTTGTCGCGCAATGGGATGTCAGCGGGCAAATCGGCCTCGTTGAAAAACGGCCCTTTAGAGGTGCCGCCTCGCATCATCAGGCAAGGGATCGCGGTTTGTGCGGAAGGTTTCATGGTCCTAGCTCGATAGCCCAACAGGGGCCAAATAGAAGACTGAATTCTCCAACTTGAGAGCGTCAATGCCTAGGCTTCCAAGGCACTATCAGCTAGAACAAACCGATATAACAGGCCACCGGTTATGGCAAAATAGCCGCATGGACCTCAAGCAACTGGAATACTTCGTCAGAGTGGCAGAACTGGGCAGCTTTACCCGCGCAGCCCTGGCCTTGAACGTGGCCCAGCCTGCTTTGAGCCGGCAAATTCGCTTGCTGGAGGTTGAGCTGAGACAAAACCTTTTGAAGCGCAATGGCCGTGGTGCAAGCCCCACGGAGGCGGGTCAGTTGTTGCTGGAACATGGCCGCGGGATTTTGCATCAGGTTGAAAGAGCGCGAGAGGAATTGGCCCGGGCCCGCAGCGGCCTCACAGGACGTGTTGCCTTGGGACTTCCGCCCAGCGTTGCGCGCGTCCTGACGGTGCCCCTCACCCGCGCCTTTCGCGAAAAAATGCCCGATGCCCATTTGTCGATCAGCGAGGGCTTGTCGGCAGGCATGCAAGAAAGCCTGCTGTCGGGACGATTGGACATTGCCCTGCTCTACAACGCTACCAGCACCACAGGCTTAGAGTTGTCGCCGTTGGTGCAAGAAGAACTCTGGCTGATTCAACCCAGACCGCCAGGACTTCAAGAGGACCCACCACCGCCCGCCATCCCACTCAAAGAAGTTTCTCGTTTGCCTTTGGTCATTCCCAGCCGGCCCAACG
>CANGCI010000189.1 GCA_947451995.1 Comamonadaceae bacterium
GTAACCAGGAAGGGCTAAACGAGAATGACGGGCCATGCGCGAATGCTAACCCGAAAGGAATTAATGTTGATCTGACCCCAATTAAGGGTAGCGCGATGCAAGGGATTCGGTGAGGCCGAATTCGGTCAGAAGGGCTTGGAGGCGGTCGGCGGCGCCTGCTTTGGTACGGCCGGTGTAGCGGGCCAGGATAAGTTCGTTTTTCATGCTGTGCTCCCAACCGACCAGCTCGGTGACGGTGACGGTGTAGCCCTTGGACTCTAGGTAGAGACAGCGCAGGACGTTGGTGAGTTGGCTGCCAATTTCGCGGGTGTGCAAAGGGTGACGCCAGAGTTCGGCCAAGGGAGTGCGGGATAAATTGAGGGCTTTGTTTTGGCGCAGCTTGGCAGCCACTTCGGCCTGACAGCAAGGCACCAAGACCATGGCGCGGGCTTTTTTCAGCAAGCCAAAGGCAATGGCATCGTCGGTGGCCGTGTCGCACGCATGCAAGGCCGTGACCACATCAATTTGCGCAGGCATTTGGTCAGATTGCGAGGACTCAGCCACGGAGGTGTTCAAAAACACCATGCGCTTGAAGTCCAAGCGCTGCGCCAATGCGCGTGAGGCCTCGACCAATTCGGCGCGCGTTTCAATGCCGTAAATATGACCTTGCGACAAAGCCTTGAAAAACAAGTCGTAAACAATAAAGCCCAAGTAAGACTTGCCAGCACCATGGTCGGCCAAGGTCAAACCCATATGGCTGGCATGCACATCCGCTGGCTTGCCTGCCGCCACATTCGAAGACTTGGCTGCATCTTCCTCCGACAGCTCTTTCAGAATTTTTTCGATGAACTGAAACAAGTGCAAAACCTGTTTGAGCTTGCGACGTGAATCCTGATTGAGTTTGCCTTCGCGCGTGAGAATGTGCAGCTCTTTGAGCAACTCGATCGACTGGCCTGGACGCAGGTCGAGGTCCAAGGGTTTGGGCGCGTCTGACTTGGCGTTATTTTTTTTCATTGCTGTCATTCTGGGGCAGCGATGGCCCCACGTTCAAGTCTTGCCAACCCTTTAAACCCAATTGGTTCAGGGTGGCCATGTTGACTTCAAAAATATCTTCGGCATCTGGAAACGCAGCCACAGCACGGTCAATGCTGGCTTCACGAATCAAGTGCAAAGTGGGATACGGCGAGCGGTTGGTGTAATTGGTGATGTCGTCTTCATCGGTTCCCGCAAATTGGTACTTTGGATGAAAACTGGCAATTTGAATGACACCTTCTAAATCGAGCTCCAGCAAACAATCGTCGGCCACATTCAAAAAGTCGTTGTAATCGTAAAAGTCTTGCAACAGATGCTGAACGACCAACACGGTGGTGTCTCGCACCGCGGGTTCGTGCGCCACCAAGTCGCGCAACTCGCGCAGTAGATCATCGCGCAAAGTTTCCAAATCATCCGCCGCACTGACCGTGCAATGCACTTGGCCTTTGACATACACCGACTTGGCAAACGGACACAAATTCAAGCCGATGACCGCGCGCTCCAACCAGCGCAAGGTGTCTTGCACCATCACTTCAGCACTGACCTGATTCATGCAATCTCCTTTGGCGCATTCAAGGCTTTGGCAATGAAGAAAGACATCACCCAACCCACGACGCAGCATAAACCTGTCGCGGTCCATGTCCACTGCCAGCCGCCCACTTGCGAGGCCAACCAGGCCACCGCCGGAGGTCCCGCAAACTGACCGGCGGCAGAGCCTTGCTGCATCCAACCCACCGTGGTGGACACGTTGCGCTCATGCGGCGCCAAACGCACGGCCAACGAAAACAAAGTACCCGGCACCAAGCCGCCACACGATGAGAACAACAACACCCCCACGTAGCGCAACCAGGGCACCGCAGACGTCCATTCGGAAAACGCCAGCCATGAGCCACAAGCCATGGCCAAAAATCCGAGACCCAGCAACACACTGGGATGAAGGCCACGTTGCAACAAGCGGCCCGACGCCATGTTGCCAACCATGTTGACGGCAGCGGCAAATGCCGTCAGCACGCCCAAGGTGGCGCCCGACAAACCTGCTTGTGTGTAGATGGAAGGCAAGAAGCCAACCACGGCCAACCACTGCCCCGAGTACATGGCAAAACAAAGTGCAACCAACCAAGGGCCCGGTGCGGTCAAGGTTTCACGCAAACGCTGCGGCCATGCCACTTGAACAACGGCCGACGTACTTTGCAGTGTGGGTTGTTGTGAAGCCATCACCGCATCGGCGGGCACCACACGCCACAACACCAGCGCCATGGCCCAAGACAGCACGGCAAACAAACACCACCAAGTTTGCCAACCCCAAGCAGGTAGCCACAAAGGCCCCACCAACAAAGTGAGGGCTGTCCCCGCCGGCATGTAAGCACCCCAATAGCCCAGTAACTTGCGAACTTGTTGCGCGCTGACCAATTTGCGAATCAGCCCTGGCGCAGGCAAAGTGACACACAAAAAACCGAGGCCTTCAAGCGCTCGCCAAAACATCAACTCAGGCACACTCAGCGCAAACGATCCCATGGCACTGGCCACTCCCAGAACCAACAAGCCCATCAGCATGCTGCGCTTGAGTCCCAAGCCATCTGCCGATAAACCCACCGCCAAGGCCAAGCTCATGCCCGCCAATTGCACCAGCGACAACAAGAAGCCCGATTGCATCAAGCTCATGCCCAAGCTTTCGGCCAATGCGGGCAAGGCCGGCGGCAACTTGCCAATCTGCAATGCAGCCACCACACCCGCGAAGATGACAATCAAGGCCGCAGCCTGCGACCGCTTGGCATCGGCATCGGCATCTGCTTGCGTGCTCATGCCAACAGACGACGCCCGGTGAGGCGCTCGTGCTCTTTAGCGGCATAACGATCGGTCATGCCTGCGATGTAATCGGCCACTGCGCGAGGCGTTTCTTCACGCGCTGAAAAGTCAGACGACATTTCTTGAGGACTGCTGAGGTACGCATCAAACAGTTCGCGCACCACCACTTGGGCATTGGCCGTGGTCTCCATCACTTGAGGATGACGGTAGAGGTGTTTGAACAGAAAAGATTTCATCACCTTCACTTGCTGCGCCATCGGCTCACTGAAAGCCACCAGAGGGCCAGAGAGGCGCGCTTCGTCGGCACTTCGCGGCTGGTGTTGCGTCAAATGTTGGCGCGTGGTGTCGATCACATCGTAGACCTGATCGCTCAACATCCGTCGGATGGTTTCATAAAGCAAGCGCCTGGCTTTGCTGGTGTCCGCCAAGCCTGGATGTTGTTGCAAGGTGACGGTTTTGTAATGCGCAAACAAAGGCACCTCGTCCATTTGCGACAGCGTGAGCAAACCCGAGCGCACGCCATCGTCGATGTCGTGCGCGTTGTAGGCAATGGCATCAGCCAGGTTGCACAGTTGTGCTTCCAAACTGGGCTGCGTGCCATTCAAGAAGCGATGGGCCACGCCACCCGGCTCCTGCGCTTCGATCAACAAGGCATTGCGTTTGGCGCAGTGTTTCAAAATGCCTTCGCGCGTTTCAAAACTGAGGTTCAAGCCATCGAATTCGGGATAGCGCTCTTCCAAATGGTCCACCACCCGCAAACTTTGCAAGTTGTGTTCAAAGCCGCCATAGGCTTGCATGCATTCGTTCAGTGTGTCTTGTCCTGCATGGCCAAACGGGGTGTGCCCCAAATCATGCGCCAGCGCAACAGCCTCCACCAAATCCTCGTTCAAACCCAAGGCCCGCGCAATGGAGCGTCCCAATTGCGCCACTTCCAAGGAATGCGTTAAGCGCGTGCGAAACAGATCGCCTTCGTGGTTTAAAAAGACTTGGGTTTTGTAGACCAAACGCCGAAACGCGGTGGAGTGCACGATGCGATCGCGGTCGCGCTGAAAGTCATTGCGCGTTGGCGCAGGCACTTCGGCGTGGCGTCGCCCGCGGGTTTGTTCAGGATGGCAAGCGTAGGCTTCAAGCACAGCAGCGATCGATGACAGCACGCACCATGGCTTCGGGCGCAGCGCTGACGCGCGCTTTGCCTGGGCCTTCAATCAATACAAATTGAATGTCGCCAGCCACCGATTTTTTGTCATGGAGCATCAAGGCCAAATACTTGCCCGCATTGTCCTGGACATCGAGCACAGGGCCACGGATGGGCAAGCCAGCTTGCGCAATGAGCTGCGTTAAGCGCGTCACAAACGCAGCATCGATCAGACCCATGCCCTCCGACAAATGGGCGGCCATCACCATGCCGCAACCCACTGCTTCGCCATGCAACCATTCGCCATAACCCAGGCCCGCTTCAATGGCATGGCCAAAGGTGTGGCCAAAATTCAAAATGGCGCGCAAGCCGGCTTCGCGCTCGTCTTGCCCCACCACGTGGGCTTTGATTTCACAGCTGCGCTTCACTGCATGCGCCATGGCTTGCGGCTCGCAGGCTTTGAGCGCCTGGATGTTGGCTTCAATCCAATCA
>CANGCI010000190.1 GCA_947451995.1 Comamonadaceae bacterium
AGCCGCCATCTCCAGCCTGCAGCGAACCCGGCGCCGGCAACGGCGAGCTCGGCCAGTTAAACTGTCAGAATTAGGAGAACACGCCATGGCATCGATCAACAAAGTCATCATCATCGGCAATTTGGGGCGTGACCCTGAAGTGCGCTACACACCCAATGGCGCGGCCATCTGCAACGTCAGCCTCGCCACCACCCGCAACTGGAAAGACAAATCCTCCGGCGAGAAGGTGGAAGAAACCGAATGGCACCGCGTCGTGTTTTACGACCGATTGGCCGAAATCGCCGGCGAATACCTGAAAAAAGGTCGGCCCGTGTATGTCGAAGGTCGCCTGAAAACACGCAAGTGGACCGACAAAGACGGCGTCGAAAAATACACCACTGAGATCATCGCCAACGAAATGCAGTTGTTGGGTGGCCGTGAAGGCATGGGCGCTCCCGGCGGTGACGACGAAGGCGGTGGCGAACGCCAAAGCTACTCACGTCCACCGGCCGCAGCCCGTCCACCAGCCGCCCCGGCACAACGTCCGGCAGCGCCCGCCCCATCCAAAGCCGCCAGCGGTTTTGACGACATGGACGACGACATTCCGTTTTAAGCCGCATTCGCAGCCCCAAAACACCACAAGCCTGTTCCTTGCAACAGGCTTTTTTGTCAGCACTTGTATACCCCATGGGGTATATGATAAGATGGCGCTTTCGTTGGAGACGACATGAAAAAGAGCTTTGAAATTGCATCTGCCCTCAAAGGCGCCGTGTTGGCCGTTGGCTTGGTATTGGGTTGCAGCCATGCCTTTTCACAAAGTGCGCAGACAGGGCCTGCTGTGAAGGTCATGGCTGCGGGCCAAAAATCAGTCGCCAACTTCAACGACATTGACGGCGTGGTGGAAGCAGTGATGCAAAGCACCTTGTCGTCGCAAATTGCGGGTCGCGTGCTCAACTTGAATGTCAAAGCCGGTGACCGCGTCAAAGCTGGCCAAGTGTTGGCAACGATTGACGACAGAGAAACCCAAACGGGCGTGTTGAGAAGTCAAGCGCAATTGCAACAAAGCGATGCCGAACTGCGACAGCTTCAATTTGCACTGAAGCGAACCCAAGATCTGAAAACGCAGGGATTTGTCAGCTCTGCGGCACTGGATTTGGCCGAGGCGCAATACAAGGCGGCCAAAGCCGGGCGTGACAGCGCGGGTGCCGCAACTGACCAGGCCAAAGTGACGCAGTCGTTTTCAAAAGTAACGGCCCCGTATGACGCATGGGTGCTAGAAACTTTTGCACAAGCAGGTGACTTGGCATTGCCCGGCAAACCATTGATGACGGTGTATGCACCGCAACCCCTGCGGGTGGTGATGCAGTGGCCCGCATCAGAAAAAAACAGCTTGCCCAAACTGCAAGACATTCAAATTCAAATGGGCGCTGAGGCCATAAAGCCTGTAGCCATGCAAGTGATGCCCAACGCTGACGGCGTGAGTCAAACCATTGGCATCAAGTTGGATTTGCCGCGCACCGGTGTGGCCCTTCAAGCAGCGCCTGGCATGCAAGTGCGCGTACGAACGGCTGGCACGTCACAAGCCAAGGGCTTGGTGCCCGCCTCTGCCATTTTGCGACGCGGCGAAATCACGGCCGTATATGCGGCCCAAGAAAACGGCTTCGCCATGAAGTTGGTGCGCATAGGGGCAGACCATGGGAGTGCAGGCGTTGAAATTTGGGCTGGCTTGAAAGAGGGTGAGTTGATTGCCGTGGATGCCATTCAAGCCGGCATGAAAGGCGCACATGTCGCACGATAAACATCAGGATCAGCGGCCTGATCCCAGCAAGTTTGGCTTTGCTGGTCAACTGGCCGCCAAATTTCAAAACAACGCACTCACGCCCTTGTTGGCCATCGTGGCTTTGTTGATGGGTTTGTTTGCCGTGTTGGTGACGCCGCGCGAAGAGGAGCCACAAATCAACGTGACCATGGCCAATGTGCTGATTCCTTTTCCCGGTGCCAGCAGTGAAGACGTGCAAAGCAAAGTGGCCCGACCTGCCGAACAAGTGCTTGGACAAATTGCCGGCATTGAACACACTTATTCGGTGTCGCGTCCGGGCATGGCCGTGCTCACGGTGCAATTCAAAGTGGGGGTTCCGCGCACAGAAGCTTTGGTGCGTTTGTATGACGTGCTGAATGCCAATCAAAACTGGCTGCCGCGCGATCTGGGCACCTTGGCGCCCATCGTCAAACCCAAAGGCATCGACGATGTGCCGGTGTTGGCGGTCACTCTGTGGGGTAAAGATGCACCGTCAGCTTTAGAGCTTGAGCGTGTGGCTCGCAGTTTGGAAATGGATTTGAAGCAGGTCAAGGGCACACGCGAAGTGCAAACCATCGGCGGTCCAGGCCGAGCCGTTCAAGTGAACTTGAACCCGACACGCATGCGTGAGCGAGGTTTGGACATGCGCAGTGTGCAAAGCGCCTTGGCGGGTGCCAACGTGGGCGCGCCATCGGGCTATGTGATGAACCCCGATCAATCAGCTGGCCAACGCATCCACATTGAAACAGGTTACTTTTTTGAATCGGCCCAAGACGTTGCCGATGTGGTGGTGGGTGTGCACGCAGGCAAACCCATCTATTTGAAAGAAGTGGCGCAAATTGAAGAGGGTGCACAACAAGCTCAGCAATTTGTGAGCTACATGCCGGGCGCTTCACAGGCCGATTTGAAGGGTCAGATGTACCCCGCTGTGACGATGACCGTGACCAAGAAGCCGGGTGAAAATGCGGTCGATGTGGCGCGTGCTGCTCGTGCACGTGTTGAGCAAATGCGCAACAGCGTTTTGCCACAAGGCATTGAAGCCACCATCACCCGCGACTACGGCGAAACCGCTGCAGAAAAAGCCAACAAGCTGATTCAGAAGTTGGCCTTTGCCACCGCTTCGGTGATTTTGTTGGTGGGTTTGGCCTTGGGCAAACGCGAAGCCATCATTGTGGGCGGCGCAGTCATTTTGACCTTGACCGCCACTTTGTTTGCCAGCTGGGCATGGGGCTTCACGCTCAACCGCGTCAGCTTGTTCGCCTTGATTTTCTCCATCGGCATTTTGGTCGACGATGCCATTGTGGTGGTGGAAAACATTCACCGCCATCAACAGTTGTACCCCAACAAGTCATTGAAAGACATCATTCCAGCAGCGGTGGACGAAGTGGGCGGCCCCACCATCTTGGCCACCCTCACGGTGATCGCCGCCTTGTTGCCCATGGCTTTTGTGTCGGGCCTCATGGGCCCCTACATGAGTCCCATTCCCATCAACGCCAGTTTAGGCATGGCGCTGTCTTTGTTGATTGCCTTCACAGTCACGCCATGGTTGGCCCTGAAGTGGATGAAGTCACACGATGGTCGTCACGACCATGAAGCCGCACACGCAACTTTGCATGCCCCTGCCACAGGCTTTGCCGCGCGCTTGCCAGATTTGTTTGGTCGCATCTTGCGCCCCTTCTTGAACAGCAGCCGTCAACGCTGGAAGCTCTTGGGCGGCATTGTGCTGGCCATGTTCTTGTCGGTGGGATTGGCCGGCATGCAGTGGGTCATCATGAAGATGCTGCCCTTTGACAACAAGAGCGAGTTCCAAGTGGTGGTCGACATGCCTGCTGGCACGCCTTTGGAAAACACCGCCGCTGCATTGCAAGACTTGGGCGCCTATTTGTCGCAGCAAAAAGAAGTGTTGGACGTGCAAACCTATGCGGGCACCGCCAGCCCCATCACCTTCAACGGTTTGGTTCGCCAATACTATTTGCGCGCTGATGCCGAGCAAGGTGACTTGCAAGTCAATTTGGTCGACAAACACCAACGCTCAGAAAAGAGCCACGCCATTGCACAGCGCTTGCGGCCTGGTTTGGAAAAAATTGCGGCCGTGCACAACGCCAACATCAAAGTGGTGGAAGTGCCGCCCGGCCCGCCCGTGCTCAGTCCGCTCGTGGCTGAAATCTATGGCCCCGATGAGGCAGGGCGCCAAGCCTTGGCCGCCAATGTGGCCAAAGCCTTTGCGCAAACACCGGGCATCGTGGGTGTTGACACCTCTCTCAAGGCCGATGCCCCCAGGCAATGGCTGCAAGTGCGCCGACAGCGTGCCGAAACGTTGGGCATCTCGGTCAGTGCCATTGCGCAAACGGTACAAGGCGCACTGCAAGGCGTGGACGCCACATACCTGCACGATGGCAACAGCAAAATGCCTGTGCCTGTGCGTTTGCAATTGCCCATTTCTGCGCAAGTGGGTTTGAAAGATGTGTTGGCCTTGCCCCTGCGTGCCGCCAATGGTCAGCTGGTGCCATTGTCGGAATTGGTCGAAGTGAAAACGGGCGTGATTCAAAAACCGCTGTTCACCAAAGACTTGCTGCCCGTGAGCTATGTCATGGGTGACATGGCGGGCTCGCAAGACTCACCCTTGTATGGTTTGTTTGGCATTCGTTCAAACCTG
>CANGCI010000191.1 GCA_947451995.1 Comamonadaceae bacterium
GAAATAGATCATGGCGATCAAAGTAGGTATCAACGGTTTTGGCCGCATCGGCCGCATGGTGTTCCGCGCCGCCGTTCAAAATTTTTCTGACATCGAAGTGGTCGGCATCAACGACTTGCTCGAGCCCGATTACTTGGCTTACATGCTCAAGTACGACAGCGTGCACGGCCGCTTCAAAGGCGAAGTGTCTGTGGAAGGCAACAACCTGATCGTGAACGGCCGCAAAATCCGTTTGACACAAGAACGCGATCCTTCTGCGCTGAAGTGGAACGAAGTCGGCGCCGACATCGTGATCGAAGCCACCGGTTTGTTCTTGGACAAAGCCTCCGCAGAAAAACACTTGGCCGCTGGCGCCAAAAAAGTGTTGATGTCTGCACCCTCCAAAGACGACACCCCCATGTTCGTGTTTGGCGTGAACCACGCCACCTATGCCGGCCAAGCCATTGTGTCCAACGCTTCTTGCACAACCAACTGCTTGGCACCTGTGGCCAAAGTATTGAACGACAAATGGGGCATCAAGCGCGGTTTGATGACCACTGTGCACGCCGCCACAGCCACACAGAAAACAGTGGATGGCCCTAGCAACAAAGACTGGCGCGGCGGCCGCGGCATCTTGGAAAACATCATTCCTTCAAGCACTGGCGCTGCCAAAGCGGTGGGCGTGGTCATTCCCGAGTTGAACAAAAAGCTGACAGGTATGTCTTTCCGTGTGCCTACATCCGATGTGTCCGTTGTTGACTTGACCGTTGAGTTGAACAAAGACGCCACTTACGCAGAAATCTGCGCAGAGATGAAGGCGCAATCACAAGGCGCTTTGAAAGGCGTTTTGGGTTACACCGAAGACAAAGTGGTGGCCACCGACTTCCGCGGCGAGCCATGCACCAGCGTGTTTGATGCCGACGCAGGCTTGGCACTGGACAGCACCTTCGTGAAAATTGTCAGCTGGTATGACAACGAATGGGGCTACTCCAACAAGTGCTTGGAAATGGTTCGTGTCATTTCTAAGTAATGCACGCATGCATCACGCTTCGGCGTGAATGCAAAAAAGCCCAACCATTTCTGGCTGGGCTTTTTTTTGCCTTGTTGAACGCTCGAAGCTTGGACGCTTCGAGGCTTTCAATTAAGACAGGTGTTTGCCAATCAAACCGGCCAACTCGAACATCGTGATTTGATCTTTGCCAAACACGGGTTTGAGTTTGGCATCGGCATTGATGGCGCGTTTGTTGGTAGGGTCTTGCAGGCCTTGCGCCTTGATGTAGTCCCACAACTTCTTCACCACTTCTGTGCGTGCCACTTTGTCGGTGCCAATGACGGCGGCCAAATCTGCGCTGGGCGTGAGGTTGCCCACTGCAGCTTTGCGCGGTGTTTTAGCGGCTGCAGTTTTCTTAGCAGCTGCTTTTTTGGCAGGCGCTTTGGTTTTCGCGGCGGCCTTGCCCGTGGTTTTCCCAGCAGCAGTTTTAGCGCCAGCTGCATATTTAGCAGGTGTCTTACGCGGTGGGAACTTGCTGGTGCGGGGTTCAAACTCAAACACCACTTTGTCTTCTTCCGCATTCCATGACAAGAAGGCTTTGAAGGCGCGGCGCGTGCGATTGCTCACAAATTTTTCTAACAAGTCTGTTTTACCGGTGCTGAGCAGCTTGGCAATTTGCTCGCGCTCCACCACTTGCTGCAACACAATTTTGCCGCTCTTGAAATTACAAGTGGGTGTGGGCTGGCCTTCAGTGGGCACCGCTTTTTCGCACACGTAGTTGCTGCCGTGTTCATGCACAGCGCCACCGCATTTCGGACACGCACCCAAGGACTCGCTGCCCGTGAAGTCGACAATCTCGCCCGTCTCTTCGGCGTTTTTGTCGTTGCCAAAGTCAAACTCCAGCTTCCAGTTTTTTTCTTCTTCGTTGTACTTGAGGGCAATTTCCGAAGTGAAAGGCCAACCTGCTTTTGAGCGGAAACCTTCTAGTGGGCCAATCTTCTTGTCGCGCAAGAATTGCTCAACTTCAGCTTGTTCAAAGGTGCGGCCCGCAGGTGTTTTGCCAAACGAAAAACCGCAACCCGCAGCGGCTGTGTCATCGGCCGCAGCATCTTTGCCAACACACGCATAACGTCGATAGTTCTCTTTCACGATGCCGCCACAGTTAGGGCAGGGTGTGCTCAAGGTGGCGTAGTCACCAGGGATGGTGTCGCGGTCGTACTCTTTGGCCTTCTTGACGATGTGCTCCGTCATGTCGGCAATTTGTTGCATGAAGTCTTCGCGACTCAGCTTGCCTTGCTCCATCTGGGAGAGCTTGTATTCCCATTCACCGGTCAGCTCAGGCTTGGACAATTCCTCCACCCCCAAGCCGCGCAGCAAGGTCATCAATTGGAAAGCTTTGGCGGTGGGAATCATTTCACGGCCGTCGCGCAAAATGTATTTCTCGTTGATCAGGCCCTCAATGATGGCCGCGCGCGTGGCTGGCGTGCCCAAACCTTTTTCTTGCATGGCTTCGCGCAATTCGTCGTCGTCCACCATCTTGCCAGCGCCTTCCATGGCGCCCAGCAACGTCGCCTCTGAATAGCGTGCAGGTGGACGTGTTTTGAGTGGCTTGGTTTCAATTGAGCCCACACCCACTTGCTCACCTGGCGCTACAGCCACCAAGTTTTGGCCTTTGTCGCCTTCTTTGGCGTCGTCCACCTCATCGGCGGCTTCTTTGCCGTAGATGGCCAACCAACCGGGTTTGACCAAGACCTTGCCTTCGGTTTTAAAGCTGTGACCTGCGGCAGTGCTGATGCGGGTGGTCACCATGTACTCTGCGCTGGGGAAAAACACCGCCATAAAACGGCGCACCACCAAGTCGTACAGCTTTTGTTCGGCCTCAGACAGGCCAGAAGGGGCCTGCAAGGTGGGAATGATCGCAAAGTGATCGCTGACCTTGGCGTTGTCAAAAATTCGCTTAGACGGCTTGATATAGCCATTGTTCAGCGCTGTGAGGGCGTGCGGCGCCAAATGCTTCATGCCACTGTCGGCCAACATGTTGAAGGTGTCCTTGGCCACGGGCAAGTAATCTTCAGGCAATGCACGCGAATCGGTACGGGGGTAGGTGAGTGCTTTGTGGCGCTCATACAAAGACTGCGCCAGCGACAAGGTGGTTTTGGCTGAGAAGCCAAACTTGCCGTTGGCCTCGCGCTGCAAAGAGGTCAAGTCAAACAACAAGGGGCTGGCCTGCGTGGTGGGCTTGGCTTCTTCTGTGACCGTGGCTTTGGCGCCTTTAACGGCTTGCACAATGGCCTCAGCCTCAGCCGCGCTCCACACGCGGTCGGCTTTTTTCTCGGCATCTTCGGCGTCTTTCTTCCAGGCCGTGTTGAACCACTTGCCGGGATAGGTACCAGCCGCGGCATCAAACTGCGCGTGCACTTCCCAATAGTCGCAGCTGATGAATTTGCGAATTTGTTCTTCTCGCTCAACCACCACGGCCAATGTGGGCGTTTGCACGCGACCCACAGTGGTTAAGAAGAAACCGCCATCGCGTGAGTTGAAGGCCGTCATGGCACGGGTGCCATTGATGCCCACCAACCAATCGGCTTCTGAGCGGCTGCGCGCGGCATCTGCCAGACCTTGCATTTGCTGGTTTGATCGCAACTTGTCAAAGCCGTCGCGAATGGCTTGGGGCGTCATGCTCTGCAGCCACAGACGCTGCACGGGCTTGCCCAGAGGAATGGTTTGCCCCGCTTTTTGCGTGCCTGCATATTGTTCAATCAGGCGGAAGATCAGTTCGCCCTCGCGACCCGCGTCACAGGCGTTGACCAACGCGCCAACGTCCTTGCGCTTGGCCTGCTTGACCACGGCATTCAAGCGTGTTTTGGTTTTGTCGACTGGCTTCAAGTCAAAGTAGGGCGGTATGACGGGCAAATGGGCAAAGCTCCACTTGCCGCGTTTCACGTCAAATTTCTCGGGCGCCTGAATTTCAACCAAGTGGCCCACCGCACTGGTGACCACATAGGTTTCACTCTCAAAGTGGTCCTCGTGTTTCTCAAATTTTCCGGCGATCGGCGTCAAAGCACGCACGATATCTTGAGCCACTGAAGGCTTCTCTGCAATTACCAATGTTTTCATCTCATACAATCCGGTCTCGCGTGCGCGCATGCGCACGTGTACACACACGGGCACGCGCACACGCGCGCCCACATGTTTTCACCATAACAAATTTTTCACGCCGTGGTCAAAAAATCGAACCTGTCGACAAAATCGACTTTAAAGTCCGCAGCCAAGCCAAGCGCTTCTACCAAAGCGCCAACTGCTTCAGGTCGCCGCGTGCAAGTTCGCCGCTCTGGCGTCCACGGCAAAGGGGTGTTTGCCCTGCAAGACATCGCTGAAGGCGA
>CANGCI010000192.1 GCA_947451995.1 Comamonadaceae bacterium
TCCAATGTTCAGGGATGCTTTTGTCCACCTGCTTCCAATTGCAAGCAAGCAACATGGCCGCTAAATGTCCTCCAGCAGAATGACCTGCCACCACAACGTGATGTGGATTGCCGCCGTGTTTGGCAATGTTGCGCCAAGTCCAAGCCAAGGCTTTGACCATTTGTTGCGCGATGTCGGGTATGGTGACCGGTGCCTCTGGCGTGCCTGGGCACAGCGCATAGTTCACCACCACGACACAGGCGCCCATGGCGTGCAATGGCGGCGCGACAAACGAGTGATCGGCTTTGTCGAGGCTGCGCCAATAGCCACCGTGAATGAACACCACCACAGGCGCGTTAGCTTGCTTGGCTGGAAAGATATCGAGCGTTTCGTTGAGTCCATCGCCATACGCAATGTCCAGGGTGCACTTGAGCGAGGCACGCGCATCGGCTGAGGTCTGAGCCCAATTCGCAAAGTGTGCAGCATGGTCGGGCACCAGCGCACGGTTGTTGTACATGCTGTCATACCAAGCGGCTGTTGGGGTACTCATGAGATTCCTTGTTTAAATTTTCATTTCCATGCGCACTTGAACATTTTGCCAATTGCGCGTGTTGGTATTGGCTGTCTCAGAGAAGCCACTGCCGATGTAGGTGGTACCCGTCAAATAATCGCGAGGCGTCAAGTTGCTGATCGTGACACGCAGGGCTGTGGCTGGATTGAATTTCCAGAGGCCATACACATCGACCACCCGTTTAGAGCCTTGATAAACCCATTGCTCTTGCGTGCGACGGGTGGTGTAGTCAGGGTTGATGTTGATGTTGCCGCCCACGGTCAGAGGGAAGGATCGAATGCGATAGTCACTGCCCAAATTGGCGGTCATCTTGGGTTGCTGGTCCAAACGGTTGTTGGGTCCTAAAACATCCAACACACGGGAGTTAAAGAAACTCAAATTGCTTCGAATGTCCACAGGAGGCACAGCGGTCCACACTTGGTCCAAGCGAAACTTGGCTTCTAACTCAATGCCTTGTGTGATGGCATCTCCCACGTTTTGCGGACTGGTCACAAAGCGTCTCTGTCCGGGCGCCCAAACCGTGTCGTAGCGCTCGCTGGTGACATATCGAATCAGGTCGCTGATGTTGCGTCTGAACACATTGGCACTCAAGACACCACCATCGGCCAAATAGCGCTCGACGGCCACATCAATGCCTGTTGCCAGCTCGGGCTTCAGGCCAGGATTGCCAATGCGGTCTGGTCGTGTGGGGCTGTTGGTCTCGCGAGACAAAGCCGTGCGCGCCACCAAATTGAACAAGGTGGGGGTTTTGTAACTGCGCGTGAGACTCATGCGAACCTGATCGCGACTATCGGGCACAGGCTTCCAAACCGCATGCAACAAGGGCGTTAGCACGCCACTTTTGTTGCGCTTCTCCCCCTCTTCATTCACACCTTCAGTCAAGATGCTTTCGTAGCGCAGACCTGCATGTGCGCTCCAATTGGGGTTGATTGACCATTCGTCTTGCGTATAGAGGGCCCAGCGCTGGGTGCGTGCGCGCATGTTGCCTGCATCGTCAGCAACTTCAGCCACAGCATCCTCGCTTCGACGCACACCTTCCAATTCAACACCACTCACAAATTGGTGGCCATTGCTCAGAACTTGTGTCAATTTGCCATTCCAAGACTGTGACAGATCTTTGAAACTTTGTGACTCTTGGAGGGTGTTGAGCAAGCCCGTTGAACCCAATTCAAATTGATTGAATTGAGATTTGAAATGCGACTCACCCAATCCAAATTTAAATTCAAAGCGCGTGTCGGCAGACAAGCGCTGATTCCATTGCCCGTTTAAACGGGTCATCACAAATCGGTTGTTGTTGGTGGTGTTGGCACTGTCATATGCCACAGGCTGCACTATTCCGCCGATGGTTTTGTTTTCCAACAAATCGACGCGACCCAAACTGTTGAACTCCGAATAAACCATGAAAGGCATCAGCACCAGCGTCTTGCCCTCTTCGCCACGCCACATCAAACGCGCATTGGCATTCAAACTTTGTCGTTGTCCTAAGCTTTCTGTGTTGCGCTCTCGGTGAGAAGACCAAGCTGGCATTCTGCCCAAGGCGTCGACATCGGTGTCGGTCAGGGTGGTGTTCTCTTCAGGGCGCCAATTGTTAAGGGCCGATAACGTGAAAGTGCCATTCAGGGCTTCTGATTTGATGTTGTGAACCCAGTTCAAACCTTCAGAGCGATGTCCGTTTTCAAAACCCGCCCCCACTTTCAAATCATCCGGATTGGCACGCAGACCTTCACGCAACACGATGTTGATGGTGCCCGCAATGGCGCGTGCACCTGTTTCGGCAGTTGGTGCGCGAAGGATCTCAACCTTTTCAATCATCTCGGGCGTGAGCGAGTCAATTGAAAAGCCGGGCGGAACCCGCTGACCATCCATCAAAATTTGGGTATAGCCACCGCCCAAACCCCGCATGCGAATGGCGCCGCCACGTCCAGGAGCGCCTTGAATGGTGACGCCCGGTAAGCGTTTGAGCACCTCGCCCAAAGTGCCATCGCCTTGCTTGTCGAGCTCCTCGCGCCCAATCACAATCTTGGCCGCAGTCGATTGACGGCGCTCTTCGGTGTCGTTGTCGCGGTTGCTTTTGATCTCAACGCGGCCCATGTCTTGGACGGGCGTGTTGGGTGGGGGCGTTTGCTGCGCCCAGCCCCAAGTTGACGTTAAAGAAACGAGGGCCAGGACGGCAGGTTGTTTGAAATTCATCCCCCCATTTTGACAGGGGAATGTAAAGGATTTATTTCGGGAAAACCTCACCCGAGCCTAGTGGGGTGAATGGCGCGACCAGGTGACGAGATTACTCGCCAGACTTGAACAAAGCAGCAACTTTGCGCTTGGGTTTGATGTTGGCAGACAGGCCGGGGCGGGCTGCCACTGATTTGGGTGTAGCTTCCCAAGAGGCAGGGCCACTTTGCGCCAAAGCAGGCTCTTGCGCCTCATAGGGTTTCTCAAAGAACGGGTCTCTGGACACCTGAGCGGGACGGAAGCTGCTACGGCGATCGCCCTCTTCTTCACGACGACGCTCGAACCCGCGTTCTGGGCGTCGATCTTCTCGGCGCTCATCTCGACGCTCGCCACGACCTTCGGGTCGGCGCTCATCACGGCGGCCTTCACCGAAGTGGTTGCGAGAACCCTCATTTTCCAAGGGGTAGGTTTCAACTTCCAACTTGTTCTTGATCAGCTTCTCGATGTCGGCCACCAAACGCATGTCGGACGGCGACACCAAGGTGACGGCCAAACCGGATGCACCTGCACGGCCCGTACGGCCAATGCGGTGGACGTAATCTTCTGCATTGAACGGCACATCAAAGTTGAACACAGCGGGCACATCTTTGATGTCCAAACCACGCGCAGCCACATCGGTACAGACCAATAAATCAACTTCGCCTTTTTTGAAAGCCTCGAGGGCTTTCAATCGCTCGTCCTGTGATTTGTCACCGTGCAATGCAGCGGTTTTGAGACCCTCACGTTCGAGTGATCGCGCCAAGCGACCACAACCCAATTTGCTGTTCACAAAAATGAAGGCTTGCTTGATGCCGCGCTGATTCAAAACTGCTTTGACGACACGACGTTTGTCATCGTCTTGGGCTGCGTAAAAACGCTGCTCGACGGTCGATGCTGTTTCGTTGGGACGGGCGACCTCAATGGTGATGGGGTCCTGCAGGTAGCTGCCGGCCAAGCGCTTGATTTCGGGCGAGAACGTGGCCGAGAACAACAGCGTGGTGCGCTGCTTGGGCAAGAAACTCAAGATGCGTTGCAGGTCTGGCAAGAAGCCAATGTCGAGCATGCGGTCGGCTTCATCGAGCACCACATATTCAACTTGATTGAGCACCGCGTTTTTGGCTTCGATGTGATCGAGCAATCGACCTGGTGTGGCCACCAAAATCTCAACGCCTTTTTTAAGCTCAAGGGTTTGGGGCTTCATGTCCATGCCGCCGAACACCACAGCGCTGCGCATCTGTGTGTACTTGGCGTACATTTTGATTTGCTGCGCCACCTGATCGGCCAATTCGCGCGTGGGCAAGAGCACCAAGGCGCGCACAGGGTGACGTGCGGGTGAGGTGGATGTGTTTTCGTGCTTGAGCAAACGCTGGAGCAGCGGCAACGAAAAGGCAGCGGTTTTACCGGTACCTGTTTGCGCAGCGCCCATCACGTCTTTCCCGGTCAAGACCACAGGAATGGCCTGGGCTTGAATGGGGGTCATGGATTCGTAGCCCATTTCGGCTACGGCACGTGCCAGCGGTTCAGCCAGCGATAGATTTGAAAAAGAGGCGGTCATTAACCCGCTATTGTCGCACTTTAAGTCTTGGGCA
>CANGCI010000193.1 GCA_947451995.1 Comamonadaceae bacterium
GGCCAGCTGGGATGAAGCGCGAATCACCAGTGGACTGCTAAGTTGACGCGACGCAGGTTGACGTCCCTGCATCACCTCTTGCAAGGATTGCAAAAGCGCACGTGCTGCTACATCCAATGGTTGATGAATGGTGCTCAAGGGCGGGAAGCTGTGACGCGCGGCGTCCACATCGTCGTAGCCAACCACCGCCACATCTTCAGGCACCTTGAAGCCACGTGCATTGAGAACGCCCATGGCATTGATGGCAATCAAATCACTGGCCGCAAACAAGGCCTCGATGGGCTGGTGTTGATCGCAAAATCGATGCATGGCCTGCTGCGCTTCTAGCGGGGTGAAGGGAGATGGTATGACCCGCGACGGATCGACGGCAATGCCATATTTTTGCAGTGCTTTGCAATAGCCATCGTAGCGAAACTTGGCTTCACCCGAAGCGTAATCACCCATGAACGCAATGCGTTTGCGGCCCTGCTGAATCAGATGCTCGGTGGCTTCAAAGCCACCCCTGGCGTTGTCGCTGCCAACACTGCAGTAGAGCTGGTCTGGTAAATGTGCGCCCCACACCACAACAGGCACGTGTCTTTTGGCAAGTGCGTTGAGTTGGTCATGGTGATCCCATTGACCCACTACCACCATACCAGCCACCCGACCTGAATCATAAAGCGCAGCACACTCGTCTAAATGATCGGCATTCACACGCGACAACAGCAAATCGTACTGTGCCTCGGTCATGGCATCGGCCAAATGGCCCAACATCGACAAGAAGAAAGGATCTGTCACTTGCATGCGAAGAGACGCGCGGTAAGGAATGACCAAACCCAAGGTTCGATTTTCGCCACTTCGCAAGTTCTTGGCACCTGCGTGCACTGTGTATTGATGCGCCTGCGCCAAGGCCATGATGCGCTCACGCGTTTCAGGTCGTATGGCTTCACTGCCATTCAAGGCTCGCGAGACCGTTGCCGTGGAGACACCTGCCAACTTGGCAATGTCTGACATTTGCAGTTTTCTTTTTTCCACGCTTTAAACAGTCAGAGGGCTGAAGGTGTTCAAAATTTCAACTGACGCGATCAGTTGCTGGCCGCCCAGATTTTCCAAAGTTGGGCAATGTCGACTGCTGTTGCATCGCCTTCCACGCTGTCCCACATTTTGAGCGCCGCGTCTTTTTGACCCGCTTTGAACAAGACGATGCCGGCGTGCAGGCGCGTCTCTGCTTCACGCCTTAAGCCGCCTACGCTCAAGGCCTTGGTGTACTGAGCATGTGCCAAATCCCATTTTTGTTTCGCGGCGTAGACATCGGCCAAACTGGCCATGGCGTTGCCATCTTTGGCTGACTTCTCCAAAGCGGGCAGGGCCTTGTCGTCTTCGTTCAAACGGTGCTGAATTTGTTGACGCAACTTTTGATGGTTGGCCGCGTCGCTGCCTTTGCCCATCAAGCCGACACTGTAGGCATGCTCGACAGTGCGCGCAGCTTCAGCGGGCAAACCTGCTTTGAGCGCCAAATTGGCCATGTCGATGTATTCAATGCTGTCCTCCAAGTTGCCGGTGAGTTCGAGCAAGCGGTACAGGTCGAGATCGAAACGGGCGTTGAAGTTGGCCTGACGCGCCAAACGCGGAATCATCTCTGCCCAATAGGCTTTGGAGGGATAGTTTTGCAACAACAACTTCAAGGTGGCGTTGTACCCTGCATCGTCTTTCAATTGACGTTGGCTCACGGCCATCAAGCGCAATTCACTCTCGGGGGTTTTGAGCTTGGCAGCCTCGTCCGAACGCATTTTGTCTTTCACTTCTTGAACCACTTCGTCATGTCGTTTCATCACGGACAAGGTTTGAATGAGGACCGGCCGAACCGAGGGGTTGCTGCCTTCGAGTTTTAAATAGATGCGAGCCCAATCGACCACTCGCTGGTGGTCCTGCGCCTGTTGGCTGGCATTCAGCAAGGATTCGATCAAGGGTCGCTTTTGTGCTGCGGGCGCATCAGCCGGCATCTCTTGAATCAGATTCTCAAGGGTGCTGACTGCCAAAGGAAAATTCTTGGCCTGAAGCGCAGCCACAGCCAAGGTGCGTTGAATGATGGGTTTCTCGACGGGGGTGATGCCTGGCATGGCCAAAACTTGCTGTGACAAGCTCAAAGCGTTGTCGACTTGCCCCGCCTTCAGGGCATCTTGGGCCGCCTGAAGGTTCTTGGCCACCTCAGGTCGAATGGCAACTTGAGCTTGCGCCTGAGCGACAAAACCAATGCAAAGCATGGCGATAGAAAGCAAAAGACAGGGGCGGGAAAGCTTCATAGCGGACTCTTCAAGAAAGGACTGGGTGACTGTATCGGCAGACTGACTGTAATTTTGGTACAAGAATTCGAATTTTCCGCTATTTTGACCCATCTTCAATACGTCCCGTACGATTTATTTACCTCTAAAGTATTCACTATTGTCTGGTTTTTTTTATACAACAGCTAGGGTATTTCCCAAGTGAATGACCATCTAGTTTTACTACACAATCACTCCGTGCAATCGTTTACATGAAGTCTCCAAGGGCAGCACACCTCTTTTTTCATTTCTCTATCTAAGGTCAAAAGAATGACACAAACCAATCAGAAATCGCGCAAAGCGGTCAGACAGAGCGGCTTTCAAGTCAGCCCCGTTGCGGCTGGCTGCGCTGTTTTGTTAATCAGCGTTGCAGGCGCAACACACGCGCAACAAACAGGCGGTGAGCTGGTGGTGACGGGTATCCGCGCCTCCATCGAAAACGCCATTGCCACCAAACGCAACTCTGACGGCATCGTTGAAGCCCTGTCTGCAGAAGACATTGGCAAGTTGCCTGACTCGACAGTTGCTGAATCTGTGTCTCGCCTGCCTGGCGTTACTGCACAGCGCAACAAGTCCACAGGTCGCGCGCAATCTGTGAGCGTTCGCGGCATGTCGCCCGACTTCAACGGCGCCTTGCTGAATGGCCGCGAACAAGCCTCTACTGGCGACAGCCGTGGCGTTGAGTTCGACCAATTCCCTGCTGAATTGCTTGGCTCCATCGTGATCCACAAAACACCTGAAGCGTCTTTGGTCGGCCAAGGTTTGGCGTCCACCATTGACCTGCGTACTGTGCGTCCTTTGGACTTCAACAAGCGCACTTTCTCTGCCAACGTTCGCTCACAACGCTCTGGCGTTGACTCTGGCGCCGGCGAAGGCAAAGGCGATCGCCAATCTTTCTCCTACGTTGACCAATTTGCTGACCGCACTTTGGGTATTGCCTTGGGTTACACCAAGCTCAAAGACGAAGGCGCTGAGCAGTTGAAATTCAACTCTTGGGGCGGCTGGAACCGTGACATCCCTTACAACGGTAAAACTGTCACCATTCCTGGCGGTTTCACGGCTGACACTGAGCAAAGCTCATCCAACCGCGAAGGTTTGATGGCAGTTGTTCAGTACAAACCCAACAAAGACTTTGAAACCGTTCTGGATGTGTTCTCTTCCAAAGGCACTTTTGCTTTGAAGAAAACCGGCTTGGAAGGCGCCTTCCTTGAGAACTCCGTGTACGACCCTGCTGGCAAATTGTTGCCAGGTGCCATCGTGAACTCTGCTGGCATTGTGACCAGCGGTACGATGGACGGCTACAAAGGTGTGGTGCGCAATCACTTGGAATCGGGTGATGACAAGCTGGACTCTTTCGGCTGGAACACCAAAATGAAAGTGGGCGACTGGAAAGCCGCTGCTGACATTTCTCAGTCCAAAGTTTCACGCGTGAGCTCACGTTATGAAACAACCGCTGGTTTGCCTGGCGACGGCAACAAAGGCGGTCGCACTGACACCGTTTCTTGGTCTGGCTTCAACGGCACCAACTTGGCTGACACCTTGTTCAAAACAGGTTTGAGCTATGCTGACCGTTCTGTGATCAAGTTGACAGACGTGGACGGCTGGAGCGGTGGCCCAGATTCGCCACAAGCTGGCTATGTGGCCATCCCTCAAGTGACCGACAAAGTGGACAACGTTCGCTTCTCAGGTCGTCGCAATGTCGAATACGGCCCCATCTCTTCTGTTGAGATTGGCGCCAACTTCTCTGACCGCACCAAAGTTCGCACCACACAAGAAGGCCGTTTGGTCGTCAAAGGTGGCGATCCTTATGCAGGCGCAGCCGTTCCTGGCACCGCCACCAATGTGGCCGGCACAACCGGTTTGGCAGTGGTGTCTTGGGACCCACGTGGCTCATTGGGCACGATCTATGACCTGGCCAAGAAAGTTGACAGCGACATCTTGAACAAAGACTGGTCTGTGAACGAGAAAGTGACCACCACTTACGTCAAAGGCGATGTGGACGGCAC
>CANGCI010000194.1 GCA_947451995.1 Comamonadaceae bacterium
GGTCACAGCTTCCTCCAAACGTCAACGCTCACCTCGTTTTGAGTGGTGGATTGACGCCTGCAAATGTGACCGATGGCATTCGCCAGCTTCGGCCCAAAGCCCTGTCTTTGGCCGTTGATGTCAGCTCGGGGGTCGAGCTTGATGGCCAAAAAGGCCTCAAAGACGCCCGAAAAATCCAAGAATTTGTGGCTGCAGTCAAAGCAGCCGATGCCATTGAGTAACACCATGTCCAATTACCAACAACCCGATGCCTCTGGCCACTTTGGCATTTTTGGCGGCAGCTTCGTCAGCGAAACCCTGACGCACGCCATCCTCGAATTGCGCGAGGCCTATGCCAAGTACCAAAACGACCCAGCGTTTTTGGCCGAGTTCCAATACGAGCTGGCGCACTTTGTCGGCCGCCCCTCTCCCATCTATCACGCGGCGCGCATGAGCCGTGAAATGGGCGGCGCACAAATCTATTTGAAGCGCGAAGACCTGAACCACACGGGCGCGCACAAAATCAACAACACCATTGGTCAAGCCATGCTGGCCAAGCGCATGGGCAAGCCGCGCATCATTGCCGAAACTGGCGCCGGCCAACACGGCGTGGCCACGGCCACCATTTGCGCACGCTATGGCCTTGAGTGCGTGGTTTACATGGGCGCCG
Organism: Comamonadaceae bacterium; assembly: GCA_947451995.1. GTDB lineage: Bacteria > Pseudomonadota > Gammaproteobacteria > Burkholderiales > Burkholderiaceae_C > Limnohabitans_A. The sequence continues at coordinate 650 of CANGCI010000194.1, forward strand.
AAGACGTCAAACGTCAAAGCCCCAATGTGTATCGCATGAAACTCTTGGGCGCCACCGTGGTGCCCGTCACATCCGGTAGCAAAACCCTCAAAGACGCTTTGAACGAAGCCATGCGCGACTGGGTGGCCAATGTCGACAACACTTTCTACATCATTGGTACCGTAGCCGGCCCACACCCCTACCCCATGATGGTTCGTGATTTCCAGAGCGTCATTGGCAACGAATGCCTTGAGCAAATGCCAACCCTTTTGGCGCAAACAGGCTTGCACAGCCAGCAACCCGACGCAGTCATCGCGTGTGTGGGTGGCGGCTCCAACGCCATGGGCATTTTCTACCCCTATATCAACCACAAGAACACACGCCTCATTGGCGTGGAAGCGGCGGGTGAAGGCTTAGAAAGCGGCAAACACTCTGCCTCTTTGCAGCGCGGTAGCCCCGGTGTGTTGCACGGCAACCGCACCTACATCTTGCAAGACGACAACGGTCAAATTACGGAAACGCACAGCATCAGCGCAGGCTTGGACTATCCAGGCGTGGGCCCTGAGCATGCCTTCCTGAAAGACATTGGCCGTGCTGAATACGTGGGCATCACCGATCAGGAAGCACTGGACGCGTTCCATTACTTGTGCCGCACCGAAGGCATCATCCCTGCCCTCGAGTCCAGCCATGCTGTGGCCTATGCCAAAAAATTGGCCGCCACCATGAAGCCCGATCAATCCATCTTGGTCAACTTATCAGGCCGTGGCGACAAAGACATCGGCACCGTGGCCGACCTGAGCCAAGCCGATTTCTACTGCCGCCCCAGCTGCCAAGGCCAAGGCGTCAAAGGTGGTTTGCCCATGGGCGAGCAAATTGTGAAAGTTGTCAAATGAGCCGCATTGAAGCCACCTTCCAACAGCTGAAAGCCAAGGGTCGACAGGCCCTCATTCCGTACGTCACAGCGGGTTTCCCCTTTGCAGATGTCACACCCGAATTGATGCATGCCATGGTGGCAGCGGGCGCCGATGTCATTGAATTGGGCGTCCCTTTTAGCGACCCTTCAGCCGACGGCCCCGTCATTCAAAAAGCGGGTGACAAAGCCTTGGCATTTGGCATTGGCACCACGCACGTCATCGACATGGTGAAAGCCTTTAGACAAACGAACACCACCACGCCTGTGGTGCTGATGGGTTATGCCAACCCCATTGAACGCTATGACCTGAAGCACGGCAAAGATGGCTTCATTCGTGACGCCTCAGCCGCCGGTATCGACGGCGTCTTAGTCGTGGACTACCCACCCGAAGAGTGCGTTGAATTTGCCGCCAAACTGCGCGCCCACAACATGGACCTGATTTTCTTGTTGGCCCCTACCAGCACCGATCAGCGCATGCAGCAAGTGGCCGATGTGGCCAGTGGGTATGTTTACTATGTGTCGCTCAAGGGTGTTACAGGCTCCGGCGCTCTGAACACCGACGAAGTGGAAGCCATGCTGCCCCGCATTCGCCAAAAAGTCAGCATCCCAGTGGGCGTTGGCTTTGGCATTCGCGATGCCCAAACAGCCCAAACCATTGCCAAAGTGGCCGATGCCGTGGTGATTGGTAGCAAAATCATCCAGTTGATAGAAAATGAACCCCGCGATAAAGTCGCCACTGTGGCTGGCGACTTTTTGCGTGGCATTCGTCAGGCCATGGACGCCTGAAACAACCCACAAGGACCTCGACATGAGTTGGCTCGAAAAACTGCTTCCCCCCAAAATTCTGCACACCGACCCGGCCGACCGCCGCAGCGTGCCGGAAGGCTTGTGGATCAAGTGCCCCCAGTGCGAATCCGTGCTTTACAAAACTGACTTGGAGCAAAACCAAAACGTTTGCCCCACCTGCAGTCACCACCACCGCATTGGCGCCCGCGCTCGTCTGAACAACTTTTTAGACAACGAAGGCCGCTATGAAATTGGTCAAGAAGTGGTGCCCGTCGACGCTTTGAAATTCAAAGACAGCCGCAAGTACCCCGAGCGCATCAAAGAAGCCATGAGCAACACCGGCGAAACCGACGCTTTGGTGGTCATGGGCGGCGCCATCCACAGCATCAACGTGGTGGCCGCTTGCTTTGAATTTGACTTCATGGGCGGCAGCATGGGCTCTGTGGTGGGCGAGCGTTTTGTGCGCGGCGTTGAAACCGCCATTGAGCAAAAAGTACCCTTCATTTGCTTTACCGCCACCGGTGGTGCGCGCATGCAAGAGGGCTTGTTGTCCTTGATGCAAATGGCCAAAACCAATGCATCACTGACCCGCTTGGCAAAAAAAGGCTTGCCTTACATCAGCGTCTTGACCGACCCCACCATGGGCGGCGTGTCTGCAGGCTTCGCCTTCATGGGCGATGTGGTGATTGCGGAACCCAAGGCCCTGATTGGCTTTGCAGGCCCCCGCGTGATTGAAAGCACCGTGCGCGTAACACTGCCAGAAGGCTTCCAACGCGCCGAGTTTTTGCAAGAGAAAGGTGCTATCGATTTCATTTGCGATCGCCGCGAATTGAAGATGACCGTTGCCAACACCTTGGCCATGCTGACACGCCAGTCAGCCGATGCTGTCAGCTAACCCAGTGCAGAAGCAGCGGACGGCGTCCGCTGCCCTTAAAACCCGCCGTATTGCAAGCCAGCGAGCAACATGCCCGCAATTTGCAAAATGACCAACAGCACCAAGGGCGACAGGTCAATGCCACCGGGTTGAGGAATGGCGTTTCGAATGGGTGCCAACCAAGGCTCCACGATGCGCGACAACAGCATCATGCTGCCGCTGTTGGGTTGGACCCAAGACAAAATGGCATAGAGCAAGATAATGGCGCTCAAGCCAGAAACCAGCCAATGAAGCACGCCAAACAGGCTGGCAATCAAGACCCCGACAAAGGCTGCCTGGGTGCCGCCCAGAACCCACATGGCGGTGACATGACTGAGTTTCATGAGCCATGCGGCCGCAAGACTGGAAGTGTCCAAGCGCCCCAAGGCGGGCAGTACACGCCGAAGCGGCATGACCAACCAGTCTGTGACCGCAAAGACAAAGCGTCCAATAGGGTTCTGAAATGGCAAACGCTGCCATTGCATCACCAAGCGCATCAAACATGCGCCGCCCACCAAGCCAGTGGCCACATCCAAGATCAAATTGACAATTTGTAGAAACACAGAAGTCCTCCGAGTGTGTGGATGATAGCGGCAGCCCCAAGGAATCGTAAAATAACGGATTCGCGCTGACCTTCAGCGTTTTACGGGTTTTGAACACCCCCCCTACCGAAGTGCAATTCATGTCAGACACGCCAGCAGAAAATCAAACCACCCCCGTCGTTGACGAGAACCAGCTGATTGCAGAACGTCGCAGCAAACTCAAAGCTCTGCGTGAAGCGCAAGCCCAAGGCAAAGGCGTGGCGTTCCCCAATGACTTCAAGCCTGAAGACCGTGCAGAGCCCCTCACACTGGCGCATGGCGAGAAAGCAGCCGAGGCCCTGAAGGGCGAAGGCGTCAAACCTGTGAAGGCCAAAATTGCTGGCCGCATGATGCTCAAGCGCGTGATGGGCAAGGCCAGCTTTGCCACCTTGCAAGATGCTACAGGTCGGTTTCAAATTTATGTCACGCGCGACGACATTGGCGAAGAAGCCTACAACGATTTCAAACA
>CANGCI010000195.1 GCA_947451995.1 Comamonadaceae bacterium
ACAAGCCGTGGCCTCGCTTCAAGCACAAGGCTTGCCGCTCAAGTTGATTGCCATCAGTTCACACGCTACTGCCATTGAAGGTGCGCACGTCACACTGCACGATCCACACATGCGTTTCCAAGAGCGCTATGCCGTTCAAGCCGGTGGCGCTTATTTGTTCCGACCCGATCAGCACATTTGTGCGCGATGGTTGCAACTGGATGCAGCGCGCTTGACGCAAAGTTTGCAAGTTGCATGCATGCGTTAAGTTAAAAACATATCCAAGGATTGAGTTGAACTGATGAACACACCCGCTAATTTAGACATTGCAGGCCTGGAACAGGTCTACGACGCATTGGCCAGCGCCATCGATCAAGCAGGCCCCGACAAGTCCGAACTTTTTTTGGTCAAGCTGGCTTTGCTCAATGCCAAAGCACTGGGAGACCCGCAACAATTTGAAGCGCAAATTGCCGCAGCACTTCAAGACCTCTGATACTCAGACAAAATCATTGCGGCAAGGCGCATTCAACAGGCTTGGCACCCAACTCGTTCACCAGCACCTGTGGGTCTAGGCCCACCAAAAAACCTCTGCGGCCGCCATTGATCCAAATTTTGGGCAAAGCCAAAATACTGGACTCGACATACACCGGCATGTCTTTGCGCAAGCCAAAAGGTGATGTGCCGCCCACCATGTAACCCGAGTTTTTCTGAGCGACATCCGGTTTGCAGGGCTCAACCAATTTGCAGCCAATCTGTCGCGCCAAATTTTTGGTGGAGGTTTTGCAGTCGCCGTGCATCAACACCACCAAGCCTTTGCCATTTTCATCTTGCATGACCAAGGTTTTGACGACTTCGTGCTCGGGCACGCCCAACTGTTTGGACGATTCGGCAGTGCCCCCATGGTCCACATAGTCGTAGGGATGCTCAGTGTAGGAAACTTTTTTTTGCTTCAACCATTGGGTGGCTGGGGTTTCTGAAACGTGTTTTGCCATCGCTTTTGCTACTTTTTGGGGAGATCTTCACATTGACCCAGCTTGACCAGCACTTTCGTGGGGCGAGCCTGATGGATCTGCCCATTCTTGGGGCTTGCCAGCATTTTCTACGAAACATGTCAGCAATTACCCGCGGTTTTTACAGCATTTTTTCATGCAAAATGTGCTTTTCTCACTTTCGGAGCTAGTCCATGAAATCCATTCGCAAATTGATTCAACGCCCCCTGCTGGCCACTGCCGCTTTGGCATTGCTCGGTACATTGGCAACTCCCGCGTTTGCGGGCAAAACCATCGATGCCATCAAGGCTCGTGGCACTTTGAATTGCGGTGTGAACCCCAGCTTGCCAGGCTTTGCTGCAGCTGACAGCCAAGGCGTTTGGTCAGGTTTGGACATTGACGTTTGCAAGGCTGTGGCCGCCACTGTTTTGGGCGACGCATCCAAAATCAAATACACACCCCTGAACGCCGCACAGCGTTTTGCCGTGTTGCAAGCTGGTGAAATTGACATCTTGTCACGCAACACCACTTGGACCCTGAACCGCGATGCCTCTTTGGGCTTGCACTTCACAGGCACCACTTACTATGACGGCCAAGGCTTCATGGTTCCAAAAAAATCCAAAATCACCAGCGCCACCAAGCTCAAAGGCGCAACAGTGTGCGTGCAATCAGGCACCACGACTGAAAAGAACTTGAATGACTACTCCAAAGTCATGAAGCTCAACATGAAGCCCGTGGTGTTTGACACACAAGAAGCCACCAACAAGGCTTACTTCGCTGGCCGCTGCCAGGCTTACACCACAGACGCCTCTGGTTTGGCTTCTGTGCGTAACAAAGAAGCAACCAACCCTGATGACCACGTCATCTTGCCCGAGTTGATCTCTAAAGAACCCCTTGGCCCCAGCGTGCGCCGTGGTGACGACGAGTTCTTCGCTATTGTGAAATGGGTGACATACGCTTTGATCGAAGCCGAAGAATATGGCATCACACAAGCCAACGTTGACCAGCTCAAAGGCAGCAGCACAGACCCCGTGGTTCAGCGCATCTTGGGCACCTCTGAAGACACAGGCAAGCTGTTGGGCTTGGACAAAGACTGGGCTTACCGCGCCATCAAGGCCGTTGGTAACTACGGCGAAATGTTTGAGCGCAACGTGGGTCCTAAGTCCACTTTGAAATTACCACGTGGTTTGAACAACCAGTGGAACAAAGGCGGCTTGATGTACGCACCTCCCGTACGTTAATTTCGGCTTTGCGTTTTCCTCCATGAGGACAACTTCTTAAACCAAAGACTTCCGGCCCGCCTCGTGCGGGCCGGTCTATTCTCATGAGCACCCCTCCTCCTCCCAAACGTCAGTGGTCTTGGCGCAGCCAAGCCTTCCGCGGACTGGTGTACCAAATCCTAGCGATCTTGGTACTGGTTCTGGCCGTGGGCTACTTGATGTCCAACACGTTCGCCAACATGCGCGCACGGGGCATTCAAAGTGGTTTTGATTTCTTTCTCCAGCCAGCCGGTTTCGGCATTGGCGAGAGCCTCATTGAATTTGATTCCTCGCAGAGTTATTTGATGGCCTATGTCATTGGCCTCACCAACACTTTGCGAGTGGCATTGGTTGGCCTTGTTTTGGCCACCCTGCTGGGCACCTTGATTGGCATTGGCCGCTTGACCAAAAACACCTTGGTCAAATCTTTGTGCGCCAGCTACGTCGAAGTCACACGCAACATTCCGCTGCTGCTGCAACTCTTCATGTGGTACTTTGCCATGACCGAGTTGTTGCCGCCCATTGAATCACCGCTGAAGCCTTTGGCCGGCGTGTTCTTCAGCAAGAATGGTTTGCAATACCCCTTGCCCGTCTGGGAACCCGGACACTGGGGCACGCTCATTGGTTTGTGCGTGGGCATCGGTGCTTGGAAATTCTGGTCACGTCACGTCAAGCAGCACTTTGAAGCCACCGGGCACACCAAGCCATCGTTCTTGCCTGGCTTGGGTTTGATGCTGTTGTGTGGTGTGGTGGGCTGGCTCATTGGCGGCGCACCCAGTGAAATCGACATCCCTGAAGTGACCGAGATCAACGTGGTGGGCGGTGGTTCTGTCACACCCGAATACCTCACTTTGTTGATCGGCCTCACTGTTTACACCTCGGGCTACATTGCCGAAGTGGTGCGCGCTGGCATTCAGTCGGTGTCGTTTGGTCAACACGAAGCCGCTGTGGCTTTGGGTTTGAAGCGCACCCAAGAATTGCGCCTCATTCAATTGCCACAAGCCATGCGCGTGATCATTCCGCCACTCACCAGCCAGTACCTCAACCTGATCAAAAATTCCTCGTTGGCCGTGGCTGTAGGCTACCCCGACTTGGTGTCCATCAGTTCAACCGCACTGAACCAAACGGGTCGTGCCATTGAGTGCATTGCGTTGGTCATGCTCATTTATTTAAGCTTGAGCTTGCTGACCTCCGCACTCATGAACATTTACAACCGCCGTGTGCGAATCAAGGACCGATGATGCAAACCACCGGTTATCAACAACATTTCGAACCCATCGAAGCACGTCGCCCCCCCGTCAATGAATCGGGTGCTTGGGCATGGATTCAGCGCGGCTTCTTTGACGGCCCCGTCAACAGCCTGCTCACCGTGGTGTTCTTGGGCATCTTGGTGTGGGCCATTCCCCCCATCTTCAACTGGACCATTTGGTACGCCATTCCCGATGCCGACAACGCAGCTTGCCGTGCAGCGCATGGCTTGGGTGCCTGCTGGGGTGTGGTGGCTGAGAAAGGCCGACTCATCTTGTTTGGCCGCTACCCCTTTGAAGAGCAATGGCGTCCCTTGGTGGCCAGTGCTGTCTTGGTGGCCCTGCTGATCGTGTCTTGCTTGCGCACCTTCTGGCGCCCTGCATTGGCCGTAGCTTGGGTGGTGGTGTACGCCTTCTTCTTCGCTTTGATGTACGGCGGTTTTGCAGGCCTTACCACGGTTGAAACAGCGCGTTGGGGTGGTCTGCCACTTACCTTGCTGCTGGCCAGCGTCAGTTTGGTGGTGGCCTTCCCCTTGGCCATTTTGTTGGCCCTGGGCCGTCAATCCGACTTGCCTGCCATTCGCACTTTGTGCGTGGTGTTTGTCGAGTTTGTGCGCGGTGTGCCGCTCATCTCTGTGCTGTTCATGGCCTCGTTCATCTTGCCTTTGTTCATGCCCCAAGGCGCCAAGATTGACGTGCTGGTGCGCGTGCTGGTTGGCATGACCTTGTTCACGGCGGCCTACTTGGCTGAAGTGATTCGCGGCGGCTTGCAAGCTTTGCCCAAGGGTCAAGTTGAAG
>CANGCI010000196.1 GCA_947451995.1 Comamonadaceae bacterium
AGTGCTCTTGCAAAATTCAATGTAACGACCCGCCGCGTCGTCTAGGCGTTTGGCCTTGCCCAAGTCTGCGGAGGAGACCCAAACTGGCGGCTCATCCACCAAGGCCTCCACCTTGGATTCCCACTCGTCACTGAGTTTGGCACCCTTGGCGCTGAAGAATTTGATGCCATTGTCTTCGTAGGGGTTGTGGCTTGCACTGATCACGACACCCAATGATGCACGTTGGGCTCGTGTGAGGTATGCCACCGCAGGCGTCGGCACAGGACCCAACAACACAACATCAACCCCAGCAGAATTGAAGCCCGACTCGAGGGCACTCTCTAGCATGTAGCCCGAGATGCGCGTGTCTTTGCCAATGAGCACCACGGGATGTTTTTCGGTCTGACGCAAGACACGTCCTACGGCGTGTGCCAAGCGCATCACAAAGTCTGGCGTGATGGGCGCTTGACCCACCGTGCCTCGGATACCGTCTGTTCCAAAATACCGTCGTGTCATGTTTGTCTACTTTAAAGGCCTGCTTGTCAGCGCAGCGTTGTCTTTATTTTAGGCCTTTGCAGCTTGCCAAAATCGCAAGGCTTGCACGGTTTCTAGAACATCGTGCACACGCACAAGCGAAGCGCCATTTTGAACAGCCATCAGGGCAGCGCCTACGCTGGCACCCACCCTGTTGTGAGGCTCTGGCACCACACCATTGAGTGCCGTTAACTTGCCCAGTGTGCCTTTGCGCGACCAGCCCGCCAACAGCGGACGGCCCAAGCTCAGGAGTTCAGCTTGCCGGGTCAATAAGCTGAGATTTTGGTCTAAGGTTTTCCCAAACCCTACGCCGGGGTCCAAGACAATGCGGCTTGGATCGACACCCAGCTCTAACAAGACCTGCAGCCTTTGAGATAGAAAATCTTTGACCTCTTGAAGTGCATCGCCCTGCATGGGTTGCTCGAACATGGTTTGAGGATCGCGGTGCATGTGCATCAGGCAAACACCGCAACCTGCATGCTGCGCGACCACGTCTACAGCACCCGCTTGGCGCAGGGCCCAGATGTCGTTGATGATGTCAACACCCATGTCCAGCACCACCTTCATGACGTCGGGCTTGGCAGTGTCCACCGACAGAGGCACATGCCAGTGCAGAGCCTCTTTGATGAAGGGCACGATGCGGGCCAGCTCTTCTCCTACGCAGACGGCCTGGGCGCCAGGCCTTGAAGATTCACCACCAATGTCTAAGATGTCTGCACCTTGCGCCAACATCGTTTGCGCGTGGTCCAACGCATGTTTCACATTCGTGTGCTGCCCCCCATCCGAAAAGGAGTCGGGCGTGAGATTCACAATGGCCATGACTTTGGGCTGGGTCAGGTCAATGCTGAATCGAGAGGTTTGCCATACTGGGGGCGTCATTCGCTAAGCTTGATCCAAAATAAGAACGGGGCCGAAGCCCCGCAGAAAATCAAGAACGATCAGGCCGCGTTGGGCTCAGGATCCGTTTTGACAGCTGGCGTACCGCCGGCATCGTCATTGCCCGAGGGCGGACTGCGCGACGTCCAGTCTTTGGGCGCGGTGGGTTCGCGGCCAGCCATGATGTCGTCAAGCTGCGTGACATCGATGGTTTCCCATTCCAACAAGGCCTTGGCCATGGCGTGCATCTTGTCGCTGTTTTCTTCAATCAAGCGGCGCGCCAAGTTGTATTGCTCATCGATGATGCGACGAACTTCGGAATCAACCTTTTGCATGGTGGACTCTGACATGTTGGTGGTTTTGGTGACGGAACGTCCCAAGAACACTTCACCTTCGTTTTCAGCATAGACCATGGGGCCAAGGGCTGTGGTCATGCCATAACGCATCACCATGTCGCGTGCAATTTGGGTGGCACGCTCAAAGTCATTGCTGGCACCTGTGGTCATTTGCTTCATGAACACTTCTTCGGCAATACGGCCACCAAACAACATGCTGATTTGGTTCAGCATGTATTCGCTGTCGTAGCTGTAGCGGTCTTTTTCAGGCAGGCTCATGGTGACACCCAAGGCACGGCCGCGAGGAATGATGGTGACCTTGTGCACAGGATCGCACTTGGGCAACAGCTTGCCAATGAGGGCGTGTCCCGACTCATGGTAAGCCGTGTTGCGACGCTCTTCTTCTGGCATGACCATGCTCTTGCGCTCAGGGCCCATCAGAATTTTGTCTTTGGCTTTTTCGAAGTCTTGCATTTCCACAACGCGAGCGTTGCGGCGAGCAGCCATGAGGGCGGCTTCGTTGCAAAGGTTGGCCAAATCGGCACCGCTCATGCCAGGTGTTCCGCGGGCAATGACGCCAGGGTTCATGTCTTGGCCGATTGGGATTTTGCGCATGTGCACAGCCAAGATTTGCTCGCGGCCACGAATGTCCGGCAAAGTGACATACACCTGGCGGTCAAAACGACCTGGGCGCAACAAGGCAGCATCCAAGATGTCGGGGCGATTGGTAGCGGCCACCACAATGACACCTAAGTTGGTTTCAAAGCCATCCATCTCAACCAACATTTGGTTGAGGGTTTGTTCGCGTTCATCATTGCCACCGCCAAGGCCAGCGCCGCGCTGACGGCCGACGGCATCAATCTCGTCCACGAAGATGATGCAAGGTGCATTTTTCTTGGCGTTCTCGAACATGTCGCGAACACGGGCGGCACCCACACCGACGAACATTTCAACGAAGTCTGAACCCGAAATGCTGAAGAAAGGCACTTTGGCTTCGCCAGCGATGCTCTTGGCCAGCAAGGTTTTACCGGTGCCAGGAGGGCCGACCAACAACAAACCACGCGGAATGCGGCCACCCAGTTTTTGGAAGCGCTGTGGATCTTTCAAGAAGTCCACAACCTCTTTCACTTCTTCTTTGGCTTCATCGCAACCTGCCACATCGGCAAAGGTGACTTGGTTGGCATTTTCGTCCAGCATGCGCGCTTTGCTTTTGCCAAAGCTGAAAGCACCGCCTTTGCCGCCACCCTGCATTTGGCGCATGAAATAAATCCAAACACCAATGAGCAGCAGCATGGGACCCCAGCTGACCAGCAAGCTCATGAGCAAAGAGCCTTCTTCACGGGGCTTGACGTCAAACTTCACGCCATTGGCAATGAGATCGCCCACCAAACCGCGGTCCAGATAAGTGGCTGTTGTTTTGATGCGGCGATCGTCGGTGGTGACGGCCACAATTTCTGTGCCGCCCTGACCTTCTTGAATGGTGGCCGTTTTGATGCGGTTGCTTCGAACTTCTTCAAGGAAGTCGGAATACCCCAAATAGCCAGACCCTGCGCCAGTGCGGTTGTCGAATTGTTTGAATACAGTGAAAAGCACCATGCCAATCACAAGCCATACGGCAATCTTGGAAAACCAGGGGTTGTTCAAGAAGAGCTCCCATCAAAACGTCTAATTGGTCTTCATTCTAGGCTTTTGAAAGCACAGAACGTCTAATTTCACTTGACTAAGCCTTAAAAGTGCAGGGAAATTGGCTCTCTCGCACCTTGGAAGCAACAGTCACAGGGGAACAGGCCTGTTTTTAGGCTCGATTCCCACCAAAAACTGCTCGGATGATTTGTCTCGAGAGGCCTTGGGTTTGATGGGCTTGACCACCTTGAAAGAATCCTTGAATAGCTTCACCAATTGGCTGTAGCCGCTGCCGTGAAACACCTTGACCACCAAGGCGCCCTGGGGTTTGAGGTGCATTTGGGCAAATTCAACGGCCAGCTCAATGAGGTGCGAAATACGGGCAGCATCCACAGAGTCAATGCCCGACAAATTGGGCGCCATGTCAGAGACCACCACATCAACGGGACGGTCACCCACAATGGCCTGTAATTGGGCTAGAACGTCTGCATCTGTGAAGTCGCCCTGAATGAAGTGGACGCCCTCCACGGGCTCCATTGGCAACAAATCGACCGCCAAAATGGTGCCATTCAAGTCACCAGCGGCAGCCCCCTGGGGCGATAAGCGTCGGCGCACGTATTGACTCCACGCCCCTGGGGCAGACCCCAAATCCACCACCAAGTTACCCGGTTTGATCAAGCCAAAGGTTTCGTCAATTTCCTTCAATTTGTAGGCAGCCCTCGCCCTGTAGCCCTCTTTTTTGGCCAATTTGACGTAGGGGTCATTGACGTGGTCGTTCAACCACGACTTATTGACTTTTTTACTTTTGGTTTTTACTTTCATGTTCTTCCGTTCAAGCAGGGATAATAGCGCCATGCCTCAAAT
>CANGCI010000197.1 GCA_947451995.1 Comamonadaceae bacterium
AAATTCAAACTGGGCAAGCGCAGACCTTGAGGACTGAGGTGCAACTGCCATTCAATGCGACCTGGCAGCGCCATGGCATCTCGGCTGCCTTCGCCGCCGGTCAACACCAATTTGCCAGATCCTTGCCAAACTGAACCTTGCGCTTCTTGCAATTGCACTTGCCCCTGTGTGGCCTGCGACAAACTTGTGCCCAGCCATTGCGCGGGCCAATGCATCAGCAAGGCGGCCAACGCGCCAATGAAGATGCCAGACCATGCCCAAGCCCAGCCGGAGGGCCTGTGGGCGAGGGATGGGGTGCGGGCGCGCTTCATGAGCCTGTGGTGGGTAAATTCAAAATGAGGGCACCCCGCCAAAGTTCTTTGGCGTTGGCACCCGTGCCTGTGAACTTTTGCAAATGCGCTTCGATGGGCAAGGCATGCGACTGTGTTCGTGCTGTGGCCAAGAATTGCGCCAAGTTGTCGGCCGACACACCGGTCAAGGTCAAGCTTGCGCGTGCGCCTTGAATGGTCAGTTGTGCGCCAGTCCCCAAGAGTTCACGGCTGCTTTGTTGCAACAAAGTGGTGGCATCTGAGGCGCTTAAGCGCGGTGACTTTTGCAAGGCTTGTGCTTGCGTCTGCAGTGTTTTGAGCGTTTGTGTTTGCGCATCCAGCTTGGCCAATTGCGGCGGCACGTCGCGCAAAGTTTTCAAGGCTGGCGCCACATTGAAGGTCCACAGCAACACAGCACCCAAAACAAGGGCGGCCCATTGCAGACGTTGCTTGTCTTGGGCGGGCATGTTTTTGAAAGCGCTTGATACGTCTAAACTCATGGCGCCTCCTTGAGGGGTGTGATGCGCCATTGCGCGCCATTGGCTTGCGCATCCAACTGTTGCGCACGCAGGGCTTGCGCAAAAGCAGGTGCTTGCGCCCCACTCAATTGCAGGCCTTGAAGTTTGGTTTCGGCTTGGCCTTGCGCTGTGTAATCAATGCCCGTGATGCTTTGTCCTGCAGGCAATGCAGCGCCTGTGGCTTGCAGCGCATGCTCTAAATCGCGCGATGTCAACGTACCCGAAGCGCTTTGCAGCAGGCTCAATTCTTTGGCCATTTGCAAAGGCGCATCCACCACCGTGACATTCGGAAAGCTTTGCTTGAGGATGTTTTTTTGCAATTCTTTTTGTGAGGCCACTTGCGCATTGAGTTGCCACGCCGCCATGTTCAGGCCCACCAACTGCGTGGCCACCAAAAGTCCGGCGCACCAACGCACAGGTCGCCATTCAGGATTGCGCAGGAGGTTTTGCCAAATGCGTTGCGCTGCTTGCCGCCATTTGGCGCTGCCGTTGGCGGCAAATTCAAACTGCGCCAAATCCCATTGGGTGTCTGCAGCTTGTCGATAACGCGAGATTGCAGGGGTGACTTGAATGCGCCATGACTGAAGTCGCTCCGACACAGCGCTGTGTGTTTGTGCTTGCAAGGTGCTCAAGGCTTTGAGGGCCAAGTCGGCCACGGCGGGGTCGGCCAATACAGCCACGTTCAACGCCAGCTTGTCGATGCCAGTGCTGGCCATTTTGTTGAGTTGATCAGCCCAGTGTTGCAGACCCGCTTGCAATGGCAAGTGCCATGTGCCTTGCGCGTCATGAACCCAGAGTTGTGCATCGGCAGGGGTGCCGCCTATCCAAGCACTGATGTCAGCAGCATCGCCCATTGAAGGAGTCCACTCGGGCACGATGCGATGCACGGTGTGTCCACCTGCTTGCAATTGCGCCAAGTGACCTTGAAGCCAGGCCTTGTTGCACACGGCCACCCATGCGCTTTGGCCAGCTTGCCAGTTGGGTTGCAGTGCCATGTGCACGGCGTCGGCTTCATCTAACAAAGGCTCTTCGAGCAAACTGTGCAGCGCCGTTTGCAAACGCTGTGATTGGCGTTGCAGACCCGCAGGCAATTCGATCCGCTGCCATGACAGGGCGGTCGCGGGCACGATGGCCCAAATTTCTTTGTCGCGCGCGCCAGCCTCATGTGTCGACAAGACATGTTGAGGAGGGGTGCTGCCGTTGGCAGCCTGCGTTGGCAGCGTAAAAAGGAGAGTGCTCATGGCTGGCTTGATTGTAGAAGCGACTCACGCTTGGGGGGAGGGAGAATTCCCGCAATTTTTTGGCGCCAGACAAAGCTGACATTGCCTGCATCTCGCAAAATCAGGGCGGTTTCTTCTTGGGTGCGCTCTTCCATGCGCAATCGCCCCCAAACTTGGAAGAAACGCGAGCCCACGGTGTGCCATCTTGCCTCTAAGGGCTTACCCCCTAGCGCTTTGCTGGCGTCAGGCAAATTGCTGAAGTGCGCACGGGCACGTTGCTGCACAAATTGCTGGGCGGCGGCCAAGTCCAAGCCGGGCACGCTGGCGTAAATGACCTCGGCACTGGCGGTGTTCAGGTTGACAGGCGTTACTTCGGGCAGGATGGTGATGTGGGGGGCCAAGCGCGTCACGGTGTCGCGGCTCAGGCCCAGCCACTGCAGCTGCGGCACTTGTTGCGGTAGCAATGCCGCGCCTGCCGTGTTGCTACCCGAGGTCGCACTTGAGGCGCCCAGCGGTGTGCGAGAAGCCTGCGCTGCGGCCAACCACTCACGCGACAACAGGGTCAATTCTGAGGCGGGCAAGCCCAGCACACTGAACAAACGGCTTAAGGCCGCTTGCATGCTGGGGTTCAATTGGCCCATGCGCTGGCCATCTGCCGCCTCATACCAATTGCTCAGGTTGAGTCGGCTTTGTGCGTCGGTGACCTGTCCTGACAAAAAGACCTCTGGATCGCCTTCGCGCAGTTGCTGGTCTTGTGCCAAAAAGGTCGACAACTTGGCTTCTTGCAAGGGCAAAGCCCAAGGTTCGGCCAAATGATCGGCGCCACTGCCCGCGCTTGTGGGTGCTGAGCCGCTAGTAGCGTTGCCTGCATTGCTAGCGCCACTGGCCAAGGCATCTTCACGCAAGATCAAACGCGACCAGTCCAAGGCGCCATTGAGCAACCAGCCCGATTGCACGCGATGGCGTTCTGCACCTTCCACCTCGACATGGCGCCATTGCTGCCACAGCGCCACGCTGGCCAAGGTGGCCACCAAGGTGACCACCAACATGGCACTGATCAAGGCCGCACCGCGTTGTTGAGTGGCCGTTGAGCGCTTCATTGCTTGGCCACCGTGAACGTAGGTCGCACCCAATCCAGGGTGATCTTGCCGCTGACGGGCGCGTTGTCTGCCAGTTCAATCACCAAGCGAATGCCTTCTGGCAAGGTGCTCAGGGCACTTAAAGTGTTGGTGACAGACGTGCTGTTGTTGCCTGCACTCGACAAGGCATTGCTCCACGCGCCATCGCGGTGGTAATAAATTTGCCAACTGCGAAGTGCTTGGATCAAGACTTCGTGCGTGTCAGAAGGCGCAGGATTGCCTGCTGTTTCACCCCAAACTTGCGCTTGCGTCCACGCTTGCTGCCAAGCCTCGCGGCGCGTGAGGGGCGCAGACTGCCAACGCGTCCATTGGCCATTGCCCAAAGACCAAGCCACCACTTGCAGACCTGCTTGTGGATCTTGTGAATGTTGGCGTGTGATGCGAAGCACGCGGCCGTCCCAATCCAGTGCGGGCACGTTGGGCAAACTGGCCATGTTGTCGAGGTCGGTGCGCCATTGCGACAAGCCCACTTGCAGTATTTGGTGGGCATCGCTGCGTGTTTGCAAACTGCTTTGGGCTTTGGCCATGCCATCTAAACCGCGCCAACTGATGAGCGCCATCAAGGCCAAAATGGCACTGGCCACCAACACTTCGATCAAGGTGAAGCCAGCGGATTTTTGGAAGGCGGTGCTGCGTTTCATCAGTAGCGCCCCATCACCGTGGAGAGTTGCAAAAGGGGCGTGGCTTCAGCCCCCTGAACTTGCACCACGCGTGCATCCACGCGCCTGAAATTGGGGTTGGGCGTGACTTGCACCGACAAGTTCACTTGCAAATTCAGCTGGGCTTGAGGGCACGCCACTTGGCTTTCGCCAATGGGCGGCACTTGGCGCGACAAGCGCAATCGGGTGAATTCGTTTTCTGCGCAAATTTGGGCCAACCATTGCGTGGATTGACGCGAGGCGTTGCGGGTGAGGGCGTCGGTGGACCGCAGTCCTGCCATCAAAGCAATGGCCACAATGCCCAAGGCCACCAAGACTTCAATCAAGGTAAAGCCAACTTGGGCGCGCGCTCGGTCAGACG
>CANGCI010000198.1 GCA_947451995.1 Comamonadaceae bacterium
TAGAGGCCATTACGGGTGAATTGCAACCTTTGCAGGTTGCCGACGCTTGGGCCACTGCGCAAGAAGATGGTTCTTGGCTGTTAGACGGCTTAATGCCCATCAATGAGTTGAAGGCCAGATTGGAAATTAAGCAAATTAATGGCGAAGACAGAGGTTTGTTTAATACCTTGGGTGGTTTTATATTGGCAGAGTTGGGATACTTGCCTAAGGTAGGTGACACTCTAATTGCTGAAGATTGGCAATTTAAAGTTATTTTGTTAGATGGAAGAAGGATAGATAAGGTAATTGCTAAAAATAATCTAAATTGATTAATAATTTATGATTTTAATAATCAGATTATCGCCTTAATAAAATATAATAAAAAATTATCTAGCCCTCTCGCATCAATATATATTAGGAAAATAAATGACCACTTCATACAAAGAATTGATTAAACAGCGAGATGCTCTGGAGCAAGCGATTGCGCAAGCGCGTGAAAATGAGTTGTCTGAAGCTGTTCGTCAAGTGCGCCAACTGGTTTCTGAATTCGGATTGACTGTTCAAGATGTATTTCCATCAGGCCGCGGCGCTGCCAAGCAAAAAAGTAGCACAGGATCAAAGGTTGCCCCTAAATACCGCGATCCAGTTTCAGGTCAAACTTGGACAGGGCGCGGCAAGGCACCTAAATGGATTGACGGCAAAGAGCGCTCTCCCTTCTTGATCGGGTAATTCAAACCCATTGATGTTACGAAGGCCACCCTGGGTGGCCTTTTTCATGTCGCCAAACTTGTAAAATCGAACTAATTATTTCAAGAGCAATCAATTTGACGACTCAATCGCCTCCGAGGCATATCGGCATCATCATGGATGGCAATCGACGTTGGGCCAAAAAGCGTTTTTTGCCGACTGCGATGGGGCATGCCGCAGGTGCAAAGCAAGTCCGTGACATTGTCGAGGCTTGTATCAGGGCAGAAATACCCCATTTGAGTCTTTTTGCTTTCAGTACCGAGAATTGGCGCCGGCCAAAAGAAGAGGTTTCCGTCTTGATGAGTCTGTTTGCGAGTTATTTGCAAAGAGAAGTCGATGCGATGGAGGCCAATGGCGTAAGGCTCAAAGTTGTCGGCGATAAAACCAAATTCAGTTCTGAGCTCCAAGAATTAATCTTGCGTGCTGAATTGCAAACACAGCACAATGAAAAAATCACGCTGCGTGTTGCGGCCAACTATGGTGGGCGCTGGGACATGGTGCAGGCGGCAAAGTCTTGGCAACTTCAAAACCCGGACTTGAACTTCGCGGCGCTGACGGAAGAGGGGCTTGCGGCTCACTTGAGCACGGCGGATGCACCCGAAATGGACTTGCTCATTCGAACAGGTGGCGAGTCTCGCATCAGCAATTTCATGCTTTGGCAGGCCGCTTATGCCGAAATGTTTTTCATTGACGTTTTGTGGCCAGACTTTTCAGTGAAACAATTCAACGAAGCGCTGGAGTGGTTCTCCAAACGCGATCGTCGATTTGGGTCAGCTGCACCTTTTTAACTTGGCTTGGCACTGGCTGCCATTTGCCGTAATTTGTCTTTTTTGCTAGGGCGTTTGCCTTTGATGCCACCATTGCCAGGGCCTTGCTCTGGAACTGCCTGCGTTGCTTCGAACCCTTGAATGATTTCTAGCGCGAGTTTCACGTTGTGTCTTTTCTCAATCAAGTTCCAATGGTGCAAGGTTTCGGGGCAAACAAAGCTGATGGCCAAACCTGCTTCTCCCGCACGACCCGTGCGGCCAATTCTGTGTGTGTAGTCGACGGCCGATCGTGGCAGGTCGTAGTTCACTACGGCGGGTAACTTTTCAATGTCCAGGCCGCGCGCAGCCAGATCGGTTGCCAAGACGACTTTCACACGATGCGCTTTGAAATCGGCCAACACTTGTTGACGTTTACCTTGGCTCAGTTGGCCATGAAAGGGTTCTGCAGCAATGCCAGCGACGCGCAGTTTGGCCGCCACAATTTCGCTGCTGTGTTGAGTGGCCACAAAAACCAACAGTTGTTTCAAATGGTCTGTTTTGATCAGGTGCTTCAACAACTGAGTACGCTGAGGGGTGTCGGTGTAAATGGCGCGCTGTGCGATGACGGCGGGTTGGGGTGTTGCGCCTTCAATGTGTATTTCAATTGGGTTTTGCAACAAACTTTGCGCCAAGGACTCAATGCTGTTGGGCCGCGTGGCGGACAAAAATAAATTCTGTCGTTTGTGCGGCAACTGCGCCAAAATCTGTCCCAACTCATCTTGAAAGCCCAGTTCCAATAATTTGTCGGCTTCGTCCAAAACAAGAGTTTGAACTTGCGAAAGTTTCAAAGCATTGTGATCCAGCAGGTCTAGCAGTCGACCTGGCGTGGCAATCAAAATGTCAGTGCCACCCCGCAAGCCCATCATTTGGGGGTTGATGGAAACGCCACCAAATACCACTGTGACCTTGCAAAGTTTGCCCAGATGCGCCGACAAACTCATAAATGTTTGTCCGACTTGAATGGCCAATTCACGGGTTGGAACCAAAACCAAGGACTGAAGCGCTCTTTGATTTCTTCCCTCTTGGATGCTTTGGGAAAGGCCAGACCGGGTCAGCTTCTCAATCAGGGGCAAGGCATAGGCGACTGTTTTGCCAGAGCCTGTGGGCGCAGTGACCCAGATGTCCTGGCCGGTGAGTGCTGCAGGAATGAATTCCTGTTGAACCGGGGTTGGCGCAGGATAGGTGTTGGGTTTAAGTGCGCGAAGCAGCTCGGGCGAAAGGCCCAGATCGTTAAAAGACATAGGGCTCAAGCATAAGTGCATATGGCTTGATATACCAGCAGGGCGTGGCAAAATCATGCACTATGAATACACGCAAAGGCATTATTTTGGCGGGCGGGTCGGGTACCCGTCTGTACCCCGTGACACAAGCGGTCTCCAAGCAATTGATGCCGGTGTACGACAAGCCCATGGTCTATTACCCCTTAACAACGCTGATGTTGGCTGGCATCAAGGATGTGCTGTTGATCAGTACACCGCAAGATACGCCTCGGTTTACGGCGTTGTTGGGCGACGGCAGTCAATGGGGCATGAACATTCAATACGCAGTTCAGCCAAGTCCTGATGGCCTGGCACAGGCATTCATCATTGGCCGGGAATTTGTCGGTGCCAGTCCCAGTGCATTGGTCTTGGGAGACAACATTTTTTATGGCCATGACTTGGTCAAACTGATGCAGCGTGCCGATGCTCAGACAAGCGGTGCTAGCATTTTTGCCTACCATGTTCACGATCCCGAGCGCTATGGTGTGGTGGCGTTTGACGGTCAGCAACGTGCGCTGAGTATCGAAGAAAAACCCTTGAAGCCTAAAAGCAACTACGCGGTAACGGGTTTGTATTTTTACGATTCACAAGTCTGTGACATTGCAGCCAACATCAAGCCCTCTGCGCGCGGTGAATTGGAAATTACCGACGTCAACCGTTGGTACCTTGAACACCACCAACTCAATGTGGAAATCATGGGCAGGGGTTATGCTTGGCTGGACACAGGTACGCACGACAGTCTGCTAGAAGCTGCAGGCTTCATTGCAACACTTCAAAAGCGCCAAGGTTTGATGGTCGCTTGCCCAGAAGAAATAGCATTTGCCCAAAAATGGATTGATGCTGCGCAGCTTCAAAAGTTGGCCTCACCTTTGGCCAAAAACAGCTACGGTCAGTATTTGTTGAATTTGTTAAAGGCGAATTGATGCCCTATACCGTCACGCCCACCAATTTGCCGGAAGTTCTAATTTTGCAGCCTCAAGTATTTGGGGATGCGCGTGGTTTTTTCTTTGAAAGTTTCAATGCGCGCGATTTCGCCAAAGTGACTGGCCTGGATGTTCAATTCGTTCAAGACAATCACAGCAAGTCCTCAAAGGGCGTGCTGAGAGGACTTCATTACCAAATTGAACATGCTCAGGGAAAACTGGTGAGAGTTACCAGCGGTGAGGTCTATGACGTTGCCGTTGATATGCGTCAGAATTCACCAACATTTGGTCAATGGGCGGCTTGCCATTTGAGCGCTGAAAACGCAAGACAATTTTGGGTGCCTCCCGGATTTGCACATGGCTTCTTGGTACTCAGTGAATCAGCCGAGTTTTTGTACAAAACCACTGATTACTGGTACCCAGAGCACGAGCGTAGCCTTTTGTGGAGTGACCCCGCGCTCGGCATTGAATGGCCTTTGCCAGA
>CANGCI010000199.1 GCA_947451995.1 Comamonadaceae bacterium
GTAGGGGCCGTGCTTGTGAATGTCCACGCGCAACATGGTTTTGATGGGCGACAAGGCTTGGCAACTGCTTGCCCTGAAAGAGGAAAAGTCGTGTTCACCCAGCAAGTATTGGGCGGCAAGGCGCATGGCCGTCTCGTCCAAAGCGCGGTAGACCCACCCTGCGCGACCAAACTCCAAGCTGGGCCGAACGGGAGACTCTAAAACGATGTAGGCATACCTTCGGGACAAAGCGCTGCCGCGCGCATGAAATTCAGCTGGAACTTCTTGCGCCCACTGGACTGAAATGTCATCTGGCAAGTAGCGGTTGGTGCCGCGCACCCAAGAACCCATGTCGCGCTCTAGTGGGGTATCAAAGTGAACCACTTGCATCAAGCCATGAACGCCTGCATCGGTTCGACCCGCACACAAGGTGGTGACTTTTTGAGTGGTGAATTCTTTGAGCGCCTTTTCCAATTTATCTTGGATGGTCAGGCCAGTGCTTTGGCTTTGCCAGCCCTGGTAGGGCTGCCCGTTGTAGGTGATGCCCAGCGCAACTCTCACTGAAGTGTCTCGGTGGTTGTGGGCGATCGAAAGTGCCCAGTTGATTGGGTTACCTGAGTGCTTGGGTTCAGGTTTAGATCCAATGCCGTAATGTCTGCAGGCAATTCCAATTTGATGCCAGGTGTGATGCCGGTAGGCGCAGTGGCCATGTCAGCCGCGGGCATCAAGGTGCTGAGCGTGGGCGATGCACGGCGACCCTGAACACGCAAGCCTGCCCAAACCGCCAACACGCCGAGCAAAGTCAATGCAGCCCACAGGTAGGCGTTTTGATGGGGCGCGTCCAACAAGCGATTTAAGTTCAGCCAGCCCATGGCGGCATCGCTGGCAGCACGTTGGGGTGCGGCAGGGCCAACGGTGATGGGGGCAGGGGCTGTCAGTTGAACCAATTGATCCACATTGCTTTGCAAAGTTGCCAACTGCTTTTGTGCATCTTGTAAAGCACGTTGTGTTGCCAATCGTGTTTCAGCATTTTGCTTTTCAATTTTGGCCTGCGTCAGCTTCAACTGATCGATGGTGGCTTCGGCTGCTTTGAGCGCGGCTTCTTCTTGGCCCACTTTGCCAGACATTTGACGAGAAGGCGCTTGGCCTTTGATCAATTGCGTGCTTTGTGCAGCGGCTTGTGAAAAGGCCAGAAACTCTTTTTGCTGCGTGACCAAAAATTGTCGCGCTTCATTGGCATCAATGGCGTGAACAGCTGTCGCTGAGGGTGCTTTGAGCACAGCACCCGCTCGCAGCAAGTTGACGTTGCCTTCGATGAACGCTTCGGGTTGGCTTTTGAGCAAGGCCACCAGCATTTGCTGGGTGCTCATGTCTTCGGTGAGCCATTGCTGAATAATTTGGCTGGCGCTTTCGCCCTTTTGCACCACGTGCTCTGTGGGTGCGGCAGTGGCTGGTTTGGCCATTGCGCTTGCTGCCGTGGCCAGTTGTATGGGCGTTTCAGATTTGCTGGGTGCAGGCTTCAACATCAATGTGAAGGCCTTGACCCATTTACCAGAAGCCGTTTGAGCTTCAATCAAAAGATCGACAAAGTTGTCCGAAAAACTTTGGGGACCTGTAATGCGAATGCGCTGCGTACCATCGCGTGTTTCGTAGGGCTCAGCTTGCAATTGACCCACTGCAGGTGAGTAGATCAGTCCCAGTTGGGCAAACCGCTCTGCTGGCGCAATTTTGACACTCAGTTGACCCCACTCTTCGGCAGTGGCACTTGCCACGCCGATTTCGGCGCGCAATGGCTCGCCTTTGAACGATTGCACCTCAATGCCGGCCAGCGTCAGGGCATGCGCGCTCAAGCACACGCCCAAGGCGCTGATGATGCCGGCAAGAAGGGTGCGGGGACTTGGCATGGGGGCCTTGGTTAGGCGTCCAGCAAAATGCGCAGCATGCGACGCAGTGGCTCGGCAGCGCCCCACAGCAATTGATCGCCAATGGTGAAGGCACCAACATATTCTGGGCCCATGGCCAGTTTGCGAATGCGGCCCACTGGAATGGTCATGGTGCCTGTTACAGCCACAGGTGTGAGGTCTTTCAATGTGGCTTCACGTGTGTTGGGAACCACTTTGACCCACTGGTTGTCGGCAGCGATCATGGCTTCAATGTCGGCCACGGGCACGTCTTTTTTCAATTTGAAGGTGAGTGCCTGGCTGTGGCAGCGCATAGCGCCCACACGAACGCAGAAGCCATCGACAGGAACTGCTGGCGCATTGAAGCCTTCGCCTTGACCCAAAATTTTGTTGGTCTCGGCCATGCCTTTCCATTCTTCTTTGGACATGCCATTGCCCAGATCTTTGTCGATCCAAGGAATGAGCGAGCCGCCCAGCGGCACACCAAAGTTGGCTGTTTCGGCGCCGGTGAGGGCGCGTTGCTTGGCGATGACTTTGCGATCGATCTCCAAGATGGCGCTCTTGGGATCGTCGAGCAAAGCCTTGACTTCAGAATTCAAGGTGCCGTACTGCGTGAGCAACTCGCGCATGTGCTGCGCGCCGCCGCCAGAAGCAGCTTGGTAAGTTTGGGTGCTCATCCACTCCACCAAACCCGCTTTGTACAAAGCACCCACACCCATCAACATACAGCTGACGGTGCAATTGCCGCCGACCCAATTCTTGCCACCGTTTTTCAGGGCAGATTGAATGACGGGCATGTTGACCGGATCCAAAATGATCACGGCATCTTTTTCCATGCGCAGTGTGGAAGCGGCATCAATCCAATGACCGTTCCAACCTGCGGCGCGCAACTTGGGGAACACTTCGGTGGTGTAGTCGCCACCTTGGGCCGTGATGATGATGTCGCAACGCTTCAAGGCATCGATGTTGAAAGCATCTTGCAGCGTCGTTTCGTTTTTGGCCATGGCGGGCGCTTTGCCGCCAGAGTTGGAGGTGGAGAAGAACAAAGGTTCAATCAAACCAAAGTCGCCCTCGGCTTGCATGCGGTCCATCAAGACGGAACCGACCATGCCGCGCCAGCCTACAAGTCCTACCAATTTCATGTCATCACCCTTTCAATGTTAATTTTGAGATTCCGACTCGTCGAGCCGGAAGGGCATGACGAGTTTTGAGCTGTTAGCTCTTTGTCGTTTTCGTAATGGCTTTCACAACGGCTTCGCCCATCTCGCGGGTGCTGACCTTTTGTGTGCCTTCAGACCAAATGTCCACAGTGCGCAAACCGGAAGCCAAAACAGACTTCACAGCCGTCTCAATGCGATCGGCAGATTCGGCTTGGTTCAGTGAAAAACGGAGCATCATGGCGGCTGACAGTATTGTAGCCAATGGGTTTGCAATACCCTGACCCGCAATGTCAGGGGCACTGCCGTGGCTTGGCTCATACAGGCCTTGGTTTTGGCTGTTCAGGCTGGCGGAGGGCAGCATGCCGATAGAACCGGTCAACATGGAAGCTTCGTCGGACAAAATGTCGCCAAACATGTTGCCTGTGACCACCACGTCGAATTTCTTAGGCGCCTTGACCAATTGCATGGCCGCGTTGTCTACGTACATGTGCTCGAGTTCGACGTCAGGGTATTCTTTGTGCACGTCGGTGACCACATCTTTCCAGAATTGGAAAGTTTCGAGCACGTTGGCTTTGTCGACGCTGGTGACTTTTTTGCTGCGCTTGCGGGCAGCTTGGAACGCCACGTGGGCAATGCGTTCAATTTCGGGGCGCGAGTAGCGCATGGTGTCGAAGGCTTCTTCGGCACCTGGGAAGTGACCGTCTGTGGCAATACGGCGGCCGCGAGGCTGACCAAAGTAGATGTCGCCGGTCAGTTCACGAATGATGAGGATGTCGAGGCCCGAAATGAGTTCGGGCTTGAGGCTAGAGGCACTGACCAATTGCTCGTAGCAAATGGCGGGGCGGAAGTTGGCAAACAGGCCCAAGTTTTTGCGCAAGCCCAGAATGGCTTGTTCGGGGCGCAAAGGTCGGTCGAGTTTGTCGTATTTCCAGTCGCCCACCGCGCCAAACAAAACCGCATCGGATTCTTTGGCCAGTTTCAAGGTGGACTCTGGCAGAGGGTGGCCGTGGGCTTCGTAAGCAGCGCCGCCCACCAAGGCTTCTTCCATTTCGAATTTCAAGTCGAGGACGTTCAAAACCTTGACGGCTTCTGCCACGATTTCGGTACCAATGCCGTCACCCGGCAGAACTGCGATTTTCATGATGATTCTTTTCTCAA
>CANGCI010000200.1 GCA_947451995.1 Comamonadaceae bacterium
CAGAGGGAGCCACGATGCGGATGGGCTTGTTGGGGTAGTCGGTGTTTGAAGACTGCGCCCAAGACAGGGTGCCTGCAGACAAGAATACGGCAAGGGAGATGAAATGCTTGAGGTTCATGGTGCTTGTGTGATGAGACAAAAATTGCGACAAACCCGCGCTTAACTGCGCATGATGGCTTTGCCCCATAAGTTCAAAGTACGCTCTTCGTGGCGCCACTGTCCGACTGGACGTTTGTCAGAGCAAATTTCAATTTCAGACGAAATCTCGGCCAAATTGCCGTCTGGATCGCGCACCATGAAAAACACATCGTTGCCGGGGCCATGACGACCAACGCCCCAAACGATTTCTGTGCGCAAGTGCCCCATGTGATCGGCCCAATTTTTCAGATCTTCCCAGCTGGGAGTTTCAAATGATTGATGGTCAAAGCACGTCACGGGCGCGCCAAACAGGGCCACTGTGTGATGCATGTCGTTGCCCCGCACAAAGCAGGCTTTGAGTTGTCCCGCATCGTCTTTCACCACGTCTGACAAGGTAAATCCCAGCCCCTCTGTGTAAAACTGTTTCATGGCGTCAATCTGTTGCGTGCGAAGCGCAAAGTGCTGGGTTTCGGCCGCGGGTGGGGCAGCTGATGGGGCTTGTTGTTCAGGTGTCTTTGTGGCCTGGGCAAGTTCAGACGCCAGCACAAAGACCATGCAATTGTGGTCCGGGTCACAAAATCCCAAAGCCGAAGCCGGCAATTCGGGATGGGCTTTTAAGCTGGCAGGTTGCAGGTGACTGGTTTGTGTTTTGAAAGCATCCCACTCTGCTGGGTGCTGGATCGCAAACAGGGCGTAGTGCAATTTGCCAGCATGGCCTTCAGAAATCAGCACCTCGCGTCCCTCGTGTCTGCAAAACCAAACGCCATGGGCCTCATGGCAGGTCATGCCAAAGGTCTTGGCATAAAAATGGGCCAGCGTGGAAGCTTGTGGCGATTGCAAATGGAGTCTTTGCAAGTGACGGTGGGGGTTCATGGGTAGGGGGTCGATCGGTTAAGCCAGCCCACTATCCCCTGCAGAAACTTTCGGCTCTAGAGTAATTACCCTAGTCATTTCACATGCCGACATCGGCGGTAGTTTCAGTCACGAGCATCGGAAAGCCACTCACAACAGAAGACACAACAAGGACTGAAGACAAGCCGTATAAAATGAAAATTCCTTATCGACCTCTTGAATCTGGACAAGCTATGCAAAAAAGACACTTTTTGACATCCCTCGCTGTTGCCGCCGCACTTTGCAGCACTTCTGCATGGTCCCAGGAAAAATTCAAAATTGGTTTGATTTTGCCGATGACGGGTCCATTTGCTTCTACAGGCAAACAAATTGAAGCCGCCGCCAAACTTTATATGGCCCAAAATGGTGACATGGTGGCTGGTAGAAAAGTTGAGCTGATTGTCAAAGATGACACCAGCGCGCCAGATGTCACCAAACGCATTGCGCAAGAGTTGGTGGTGAACGACAAAGTGAGTGTGCTGGCTGGTTTTGGTCTGACTCCCTTGGCACTGGCCACAGCACCCATTGCCACCCAATCCAAAACACCGCTGGTAGTGATGGCTGCGGCAACTTCAAGCATTACAGAGGCCTCACCCTTCATTGTTCGCACCAGCTTCACCTTGCCGCAAGCGGCTGTGGGCTTGGCCGATTGGGCACCCAAAAACAACATCAAAAAAGTGGTCACCTTGGTCTCAGATTACGGCCCTGGCATCGATGCTGAGAAATACTTCAAAGACCGCTTCACGTTCAATGGCGGACAAGTGACAGACACATTGCGCGTGCCCATGCGCAACCCTGATTTCGCTCCTTTCTTGCAAAAAGTGCGCGATGCAAAACCCGATGCGGTCTACGTGTTCGTGCCATCGGGTGCGGGTGCAGCACTCATGAAACAATTTGCCGAACGTGGCATGGACAAAGCGGGCATCCGTTTGATTGGCACCGGTGACGTGACCGATGACGATATTTTGAACGGCATGGGTGACGTGGCCATGGGTGTCATCACGTCACATCACTATTCAGCATCGCACAACTCACCCTTGAATAAAAAATTTGTGGAAGCTTTCAGCAAAGCGAACGCAGGCTTGCGGCCTAACTTCATGGCCGTGGGGGGATATGACGGCATGCGCGTCATCTATGAAGCTGCTAAAGCCACCAAGGGTGTGGGTGGTCAAGCTTTGCTTGATGCAATGAAAGGTCAAGTGTTTGAAAGTCCACGAGGCCCTGTCTTTATTGACGCGCAAACTCGCGATGTGGTCCACAACATTTACATTCGCAAGGTGGAACGTGTGGGCGGACAGTTGTACAACCAAGAGTTTGAGACGATCAAAGACGTCAAAGACCCAGGCAAATCCCGTTAAACCCTTATTATTTTTCTCAACCCATTCCAAGTGAATGGGTTGTTTCATTCATGTTGACCATCTTGTTTGACGGCATTGCCTACGGCATGCTGCTCTTTATTTTGGCTGTCGGTTTGGCCGTAACCATGGGGTTGATGAATTTCATCAATCTGGCGCACGGTGCTTTTGCCATGGCGGGCGGCTATCTAGCTGTCTTGTTGATGCAGCGCTTGAATGTCCCTTTTTTACTTTGCTTGCCCGTGGCCTTTGTTGTCACGGGCTTGCTGGGTGCGGTATTGGAGCGCACACTCTACCGTCGCATGTACACCAAGCCTCATTTAGACCAAGTCTTATTTTCAATTGGTCTGGCCTTTATGTCGGTGTCAGCCGTCGACTATTTCATGGGGTCGCAGCAGCAGATCATTCAACTGCCTGAATGGTTGCGTGGCCGAACCGAATGGTGGGATGGGGCCTTAGGCATGGGACATTACCGCTTGTTCATCATTGCCATTTGTGCCGCCCTCACAGTGGGGCTGCAATATGTCTTGGCCAAGACACGATTTGGCAGCCAGCTGCGAGCCAGTGTGGACGATTCTCGTGTGGCCGCTGGCCTCGGCATCAATGTCAACCTGGTGTTTGCAGTGACATTTGCCATGGGCTCAGGTTTGGCTGGATTGGGCGGTGCCTTAGGCGCAGAGGTCTTGGGCCTGGACCCTACGTTTCCCTTGAAGTTCATGGTGTATTTTTTGATTGTGGTGGCAGTGGGCGGAACGTCCTCCATCACAGGTCCCTTGTTGGCGGCTTTGTTGCTGGGCATTGCCGATGTGGCGGGTAAATATTACATACCCAAGTTGGGAGCCTTCATTGTTTACACCTTGATGTTGCTCATCTTGTTGTGGCGTCCGCAAGGCCTCTTTGTGCGTCAAGGGGGTAAGTGATGCGTGTACAAAATGCCGGCATGCAAATGCAGAAGCAGTTGTTGAAAGCTTCGCAATGGACATGGCAAGAAGTGCTCTTGTGGACGTTGGTGTTTGCAACACCTTGGGTTTTTCAGGGGCATGCGCTCATCGTCAACGAAGTGGCCATCGTGGCACTCTTTGCACTGTCTCTGGATTTGGTATTGGGCTATGCCGGCGTGGTGTCATTGGGTCATGCTGCATTCTTGGGCTTTGGCGCTTATACCGCTGCATTGTTTGCCAAACACATCATGCCCGATCCTTTCGTCGGTCTGTTGGTAGGCATGGCCGCCTCGACCCTGTTGGGGGCGGTGTTTTCTGTCTCCATTTTGCGAGGCACAGACCTGACCCGATTGATGGTGACCTTGGGTTTGGCGCTCATCCTTTTGGAACTGGCCAATAAATTAGATTGGCTCACGGGTGGGTCTGATGGTTTGCAGGGTGTCGTGATGGGACCGGTGTTGGGGCGATTTGAATTTGACTTGATGGGACAAACGGCCGCCACTTATTCTTTGGCAGTGTTGTTTGTGTTGTTTGTCGCGGTGCGCCATTGGGTTCACTCGCCATTGGGTGCCACCGTCAAAGCCATTCGCGACAATCGTTTGCGTGCGTCCGCCATTGGCATCAACGTCAATGCCAAGATTGCCTTGGTCTACACCGTGGCTGCGGCATTGGCTGGCGCTGCAGGCGCACTGATGGCACAAACTACAGGCTTTGCCTCGCTCGATATTTTTGCGTTGGACCGTTCTGCCGATGTCATGCTGATGCTGGTGATTGGCGGCGTGGGTTGGTTGTACGGCGGCCTGCTGGGCGCGGTGGGATTCAAGCTCATGCACGATGTGATCTCGAG
>CANGCI010000201.1 GCA_947451995.1 Comamonadaceae bacterium
ACAAGCGTTCAATGGACAGGTGGCACAGAACACTGGACTCACAAAGGCGACATCCGTCTGTTTTTGTGGAACAAACCAGCCCACGCGCATGTGCCCAAAGTCGGGACCATTTTGTTTGTGCACGGCTCCTCGATGGCCTCACAGCCCACCTTCGATCTCAGCGTGCCCGGCAGGCTGCATTCATCCGTGATGGATTGGTTTGCCGAGCGCGGCTTTGACACTTGGTGCATGGACAACGAAGGCTATGGCCGCTCGGACAAAAGCCGCCCCATCAACTTTGACATTGCCAACGGCGCCGAAGACTTGGCCGCGGGCAGCGAGTACATTCTCAAAACCACAGGCGCTCAAAAGTTGATGGTCTATGGCATTTCGTCGGGTGCGTTGAAGGCAGCGCTGTTTGCGCAGCAACATCCTGAGCGCATTGCCAAACTGGCATTGGATGCCTTTGTCTGGACTGGCGAAGGCAGCCCCACCTTGGCTGATCGCAAAAAGAAACTACCCGAGTTTTTGGCCAAGAATACGCGCCCCATTGACCGCGCATTTGTGCACAGCATTTTCAACCGCGACCATGGCGCCTGCGCCGACGAAGCCACCAAAGATGCCTTTGCCGATGCCATCCTCACCTTGGACTCGGCCATGCCCACCGGCACCTATGTGGACATGTGCTCCAAACTGCCCCTGATCGATCCCGCCAAAGTCACCTCGCCCACGCTCATCATGCGCGGTGAGTACGATGGCATTGCAAGCCTCGATGACTTGCTGAATTTCTACAAATTGCTCCCCAGCCGAAGCAAACAGTTCAGCATCATGGAAGGCATTTCACACGCCAGTTTCCAGCAGAAAAACTACCTGATGGTGTATCAAATTCTGCACAGCTTTTTTTCTCAACCCGAACCCACTTTCCGAGGTTAAAACATGAAGAAGCTTTTGAGCATTGTGTGCGCCGCCGCTTGCCTGACTTTGTCTGCAGGTCAAGCCTTGGCCCAGGCCTACCCCACCAAGCCCATCAAAATCATCGTGCCGTTTGGCCCCGGTGGCTTTACCGATGTTGTGGCGCGCATCTTGGGCGTTAAGCTGGGCGAAACGCTGGGACAACCGGTGGTCATTGAAAACAAACCGGGCGCTGGCTCCATGATTGGCACCGACCAAGTGGCCAAATCTGCACCTGATGGGCACACCTTGCTGATCGTGTCTTCTACGCATGTCATCAGCCCTTGGATCTACAAAAGCCTTCCCTACGATCCCATCAAAAGCTTCACGTCGGTTACCAAGCTGGTCGACTCGCCTTATGTGCTGTTGACCAACCCCAAGGTGCCCGCCAAAAACGTGCAAGAGTTCATTGCACTGGCCAAAGCCAACCCCGACAAAATTCACTTCGCGTCTTCAGGCAATGGCAGCTCACAGCACTTGATTGGTGGCATGTTTGCGTCCATGACCAAAACGCAACTGAAGCACGTGCCTTATCGCAGCAGCAACTTGGCCACAACCGACGTTTTAGCGGGTGTGGTTGAGAGCACATTTGCTGGTGTGCCCAATGCCTTGTCACAAGTTCCCAATGGTCGTCTGAACGCCTTGGCGGTCA
The DNA here is from genome assembly GCA_947451995.1 of Comamonadaceae bacterium. Taxonomy (GTDB): domain Bacteria; phylum Pseudomonadota; class Gammaproteobacteria; order Burkholderiales; family Burkholderiaceae_C; genus Limnohabitans_A. The sequence goes on from CANGCI010000201.1 coordinate 1,583, forward strand.
CCAGCGCCAAACGCATTCCCCAATTGCCCAACGTGCCCACCATGCAAGAAGCCGGCGTGCCTGGCTACGATGCCACCATCTGGTTGGCCCTGTTGGCACCGGCTGGCACGCCGCCCCACATCGTGAACAAGCTCAACACAGAGATTGCCAAAATCATGAACACGGCAGAAACCAACAAGGCCATGTACGACGCCGGTGTGGAGGTGAGCTTGTCCACGCCCGAGGCTTTGAGCCAACTCATGAGCTCTGAAATGAGCAAGTGGGGCAAGGTGGTCAAAGACGCTGGCATCAAGTTGGAATAAACCGACAAGGCCTTGTGACCGACACCCTGCCCCTCTTTCCCCTGTCACAGGGCCTGATGCCTGATGGCATGTTGCACCTTCAAATTTTTGAAGTTCGCTACCTCGACCTCATCAAACGCTGCCATCAACAGCAACTGCCCTTTGGCGTGGCTTGGCTTCAAAAAGGCAGCGAAGTGCAAGTGCCTGGCGAAGTGCCCTCACTGCATGCCTACGGTTGTGTGGCCCACATTCGCGAGATGGACATGGTGCAGCCCAATTTTTACCGGGTGGTGTGCCAAGGCGGTTTGCGATTTCAATTGAGTGAGGTGTTACCTGGCCCTTTGGGTGTGTGGCAAGGCCAGGTTAGCTATTTGCCCCAAGACCCTGAAGTGGCCATTCCCGAGCACCTACAGCCTTTGGCAGACCGCTTGGGCAAAGTGATTGCCTCTGCCCAACAACAGGGTGTGATGGACCGATTGCCCATCTTTGCACCTTACCAACTTGACCAGTGCGGCTGGGTCGCCAATCGATATGCCGAAGCCATGACTCTGAGCGATGCCGACAAACTGGACTTGCTGGCAGAACTTGATCCCTTAGAGCGTCTTGAGTCGGTCTCGCGCCACATGATGGCTTCTTGACCTGATCGGTAGGTTGGCGCGGGTTCTTGTGGCTAGAATGAACCCATGACCTCACCTGTACTCCAAAAGATTTTCACCCGCTTGGGCTTTGCTGTGCTCAGCGTGATCCTGGCCTTTGCCCTTTACATCTGGGCCGTGCTGTCTTGGAGTTACTCCGAAGGCGAACGCGCAGGCTTTCTGCAAAAAGTGTCCTACAAGGGCTGGATTTGCAAAACTTGGGAGGGCGAGTTGTCCTTGGTGGCCATTCCAGGCGCCGCCCCAGAAAAGTTTTTGTTCACCGTGCGCGATGACGCGGTGGCCCAACAACTCAATGAAGTGGCTGGCAAGCGCGTGACATTGAAATACGAGCAACACCGCGGCCTGCCCACCTCCTGCTTTGGCGACACCGACTATTTTGTGGTGGGCGTGGCGGTTATCGAGTAAGCAGCACCACTGCAAAGGCCAGAAATATCACGGCCCAAATGGCCTTGGAGTTGCGGCCAATGAACTTCAAGCCCTTCTCTTCCATCGAGATCACTCTGGGGCCTGTTGGCTTGGGCGGCTCTAGCAGTTGAACCTCGGCCACGGCTTCACCCCATGCGGTGGCATCTGGGTTTAGAAATTCCGTGAAGGTGCCGCTGGCAGCTTGGCCAGGGTTTTGTGCCGCCTGCAATAGCATCACCCTTTGCGTCAGCAAATAGGCCGCATAAGGCTGGGTTCTGAAGGCATCGGCAATCAGTTTGGCAGCCGTTTCGTCGTAAATACGGGGCTTGGTTTGGATCATTTCGCGTAAAAACTGCATCAATGCATCGCGTTCACTTCCCGTCATGTGGGTTCCTTGGCTGCTGAAGATGTTTGCAAGGGTGCGCCCATTTGGCTAAAATTTTTACTAGGTCTAACCCCAAGGCCCAACTGATGGCAACCGGCCTTCAGACAACACATGCAAGGAGACTCTCATGCCACACGTCATGGTCGTTATTGACCTGTTTATTTTGGTTGCCATTGTTTGGGCTTTTTCAGAAAACAATCGCCAGCTCAAATTGCTGAAAAAAGCCAAAGAAGCCAAGCACAACTGATTGGCGCATTCCCACTGCAATGGCTCACCCTTCTGGTGAGCCATTGTTGTTTTTGGCGGCCTCTTCGGCTTGCTTGCGTTCGCGTTTGAGCTTTTCTTGCTTCAAATCGTGAAACTGGTGAATGGCAAAAACAAACACCAACGCAAAAACGCCCATTTCAATCCACATGCCCATTTGCAACTCCTGAGGTTTGAGAAATGCGCTCAATGTTACGATGAGTGAACGGAGACAAGCAATGCTCATTCGACTTTTGTACATCAGCCGGGCCGCAGGCGCCATCACTTCCACCGTGACGGGTTCCATTTTGGAATCGGCCAGGGTGCACAACCGCGTGGCAGGCATCACGGGCATTTTGTGCCAAGGTCAAGGCTTGTACATCCAAATACTGGAAGGCGAACGGGCCAGCGTCAATCGGCTGTATGCCACCCTGATCAAAGACAAGCGGCACCAAGATGTGGAGTTGGTGTCCATCGAAGAGATACAAACGCGCAAGTTTCCAGAGTGGTCCATGGCGCATGTGATCATTTCCGAAAGCGATCCCATCGTGCAACTCAAGCACCCCGAGTTCGACCCCTTCACGGCATCAAGCGCGCAGTTGATGTCCTTGATCGATG
>CANGCI010000202.1 GCA_947451995.1 Comamonadaceae bacterium
AACGGCAATGTGTTTGCAGCCTTGCGCACGCGTGAAGAAGATTTGGAAAAGCATTTGGGCAATGGCCAAGAAGCCGAGAAGAAAAACGAAGAGCGCCAAAAGGCACGCGAAGAAGCGCTGAAGAAATTGGAAGCAGAAGCCAAAAAACCAGAGTCCGAAAGACGACCCCCTGAGTTTGGCTCCGACAAAGACTTCCAACTCAACCAAGCCTTGAACCAACTCAAAGGTTTGCCCGTCAAAGTGAGCGCCACTTTGGCCGCGCGCAAAGAAGAGAAAAAAGACAAGTAAGCGCCCATGAGGGACGACCAACTCCTGCGCTATTCGCGCCACATTCTGCTGGACGAATGGGGTGTTGAAGGGCAGGAGCGAGTGAACGCATCGCATGCGCTCATCATTGGTGCGGGTGGCTTAGGCTCTCCAGTTGCTTTGTATTTGGCAAGCGCAGGCGTAGGCCGCATCAGCCTGGTGGACCATGACCACGTGGATGTCACCAATTTGCAGCGCCAAATTGCGCACACCCAAGCACGTGTGGGCCAAGCCAAAGTTGAATCACTGCGTGCCGCCATGACCGCCATCAATCCCGATGTTCACATCAGCACACATGCCTTGAAAGCTGATGCCACTTTATTGCACAGCTTGGTTCCCCAAGCCGATGTGATCCTGGATTGCACCGACAATTTTGAAATACGCCACGCCATCAACTTGGCATGTGTGACGCATGGCAAACCCCTGGTCTCTGGCGCTGCCTTGCGTTTAGATGGCCAATTGGCGGTGTACGACACACAGCACACCGAGTCCCCGTGCTACGCCTGTGTGTTTCCACCCACACAAAATTTTGAAGAAGCCCGATGTGCCACCATGGGTGTGCTGGCACCGCTGGTGGGCGTGATCGGCAGTTTGCAAGCCACCGAGGCACTCAAAATTTTGAGTGGCATGGGCAGCAGTTTGCGTGGACAACTGATGATGTTCAATGCGCAACACATGGAATGGCAAACCCTTCAAACACATCGCCAAGCCCATTGCCCTGTGTGCAGCAGCTTGCGCCGCTAAGCGTTTGCCTGAAGGTCCTCGGCAGGTAAATCCCTCTATGATTGTGGCATGAATTCTCTCCAAGCTTGGTTGCCCTTTCTCAAGTGGCCGCGCTTAAGCGCTCAGCTGTTTCGACAAGAGTGGCTCGCCGGCTTTTCGGTGGCCCTGCTCATGGTGCCGCAATCGGTGGCCTACGCCGCATTGGCGGGCATGCCCTTGGTAACCGGTCTCTACGCGGCTTTATTGCCAGCTGTGGTGGGCGTGATGTGGGGTGGGTCAACCCGTTTGTCCATTGGCCCCTCCGCCCTCACCTGCGTTCTCATCAGTGCGTCGCTGGCTGGCATGGCGCAACCGGCCAGTTCACATTGGGTGCACTTGGCCGTTTGGCTGGCACTCATTGCGGGCGCCTTGCAATTGCTGATGGGCATCATGCGTTATGGCTGGCTGCTCAACCTGATCAGCTCGCCCGTCATGATGGGATTTACACAAGCTGCAGGTTTGTTGGTCATGGCCTCTCAATTGCCCGCCATCACAGGCTGGCAAGCAGGCGGCTCTGTGCAAGTGTCAGATCTGGCATTTGGACTGATCAGCCTGGCCGCCCTCTTTGCCGCCAAAAAATGGTTGCCCAAATGGCCCAGCATCATGTTGGTGGTGGCCGCGTCTGCGGTCATCAGCTATGCCATCGGTTTTGCCGAACAAGGTGGCGCAGTGATTGGCGCTTTGCCAACGTCCTTGCCCGAACTTTCGCTACCGCCTCTGATCACTTGGGCCGAGCTGGGCATGTTGGCGGGGCCTGCTGTGTTGATCGCCTTGGTCAGTTTTTTGGAGACGGCTTCAAGCGCCAAAACTGAAAATCAAAAAGACGGCACCTTGTGGCAAGAGAACCAAGATTTGATTGGACAAGGACTGGCCAAAATCACATCTGCGCTTTGCGGCAGTTTTGCAACCAGTACCTCGTTTTCAAGGTCCGCCATCAGTTTGGCATCAGGCGCCAAAACTGGGTGGGCCGTGATCGGCACCACGTCCTTTGTGCTCTTGGCGGTGTTTGCATCACCCGCGCTGTTTCATGTACCGCGAGCGGTGTTGGCGGCCATTGTGATTTTGGCTGTCTCGAGTTTGATCCAGCCCAAAGCTTTTGTGAAGCTCTGGCACATATCGCGCATTGAAGCCATCACAGCTGGCCTGACCTTTGCCATCACACTGCTCAGCACCCCTCGAATTTATTGGGGTGTATTGGCTGGGGTGCTGATGGGCCTGAGCCACTTTTTGCACACGCGTCTTCATCCACGCATCATTGAAGTGGGCCTGCATGAAGATGGCAGCCTGCGCGATCGTCACCTTTGGCAACTGCCCGCCATCACGCCTGATGTGCTTGCTTTGCGCATGGATGCCGAGCTCGACTTTGCTGCGGCCAGCAGCTTTGAAAAATACATCACTGAAAAATTGCGTGATTTGCCGCACATTCAACATGTGTGCTTGTTTGCACAGCCCATCAATCGCATCGATGCCACGGGCGTCGAAACCATGCAGCAGTTGCGCAAGCAATTGACACAATCGCACATCCAGCTGCACATCAGCGGCATCAAACTGCCCGTTGAAAAAGCACTGCGTTTGGCAGGCGAGTTAGATGGGAAAGACGGCGTAAAGTTGTACCGCACCGACATTGAGGCCATCAACGCCTTGCGCGCCTTGCAAGCCTTGCCCGACGACATTGCAGGCATGGCCATTTAAATTCAGGCGCTCACAATCCAGCCTTCGAGTGGATCAAAGTTGGGCAAGCCATAGTTGCCCTGTTGCCCGGCCGCTTCAGCCGCAGCGTGTTGCGTTGCAGCCCAAGCGGCTTGCACCATGCACAGCACCGCATCCAAGCTGTCGCCCGATGCATCGGCCAACAAAGTGTCGTGCTGTGAAGCACTCAGTTTCAAGCGAAGACCCAAGCGCGTTTGCGCCAGGTCCAGGGCGTGCAAAATGTCTTTGCGTGCCACCCACCGTTCAGGCGTTTGTTTTTGTTTGTCGTCGCTTTTGTAACTTCTGTGCCCCACCACTTCGCGCGCCAGTAAACCTGGGTAGGCTTCTAAAGCAACACAGTCGGGCCGCCCTGTTTGCAAGCCAGGCAAGGTCCAAGCAGCTTGCCGCAGCAAAGGCACACCTGCATGCATCATCCAAGCCACAGGGGGATTGACCCATTTCATGGAGGGGCTAGACCCCGCAGGAAGATCTGTCTGGCGATGCGCAAACTTCGCCCCTGCCGGCCTGGCATCGCAGAAAGATTTGAACAACTGCCGCAATTCCTCGCGCGAATGAGCGGCAAAGCGGTCCATGCATTCAGGCCAGGTGCTTGGCCAGTGAACAGCTTCTACCCATTCTCTGGGCAAGCCAAAGGGCAAGTCAAAACCGCCTACACAGGCTTGACCTTCGGGCGCAGGTTGTTGAAGGAATTCTTGAAACGATGGGAGGGTTTCAAACTGTCGCAATTGCTTCAGTTGAACACTGCCTCGGTGCACGGCACCCAATGCCACCACGATGGGTTTGCGCTTGCTGGGGCTGCTTGAAAAATCGCATCCCAGCAAACACAAGGCAGAAAGATCAGGCGCGCCCAATGATGGAAGCCGTGGCCATCAGCTCTTCCAGCAATGCCAGAGAAACTGCACCAGAGACGCTGTAGGGGTCGAGCTCGGCACGCTCGGAGTATTTGAGCAAGATGCTGGTGTTGACACGTGCCACATCCACCTGGCCCATGGTCCAACCACTGAAGCGGCGCTCTGAGATTTCTTCGTAATGCAGCAAGACCACATCTTTGTGACGCGCGTCTTTTTGAATGTGGCCATAGAGGTCACTGACGGCTTCACGACCGCCTTCGATGGCCTGCAAAAAGATACCGCCGCCGTAAACCAGAATGCCTGTGATGCCAGTGCTGGGGTTGAATTGTCGAGACTGCGCCAGAATGGATTCAATGACATCGGGGTGCGCATCCACCGCACGACTGGCATAAAGTAAACGAACCAACATGTTCAGGCCTTTCTGGGGATCAATGACAAGAATTCACGGCGCAAGTTGGCGTCTTTCAAGAACACACCGCGCATGACCGAATTGATCATTTTGCTGTCCATGTCTTTGACACCCCGCCAGC
>CANGCI010000203.1 GCA_947451995.1 Comamonadaceae bacterium
AACACCCAGTTGGCTTCTCAAAATTTGGTCGCGCCCGAATTCCAAATTTTGACCGAACCCACTGTGGTCAGTTACGTGAACTACATGGCGGGCACCGTCAACAATGCGCGCAACATCAAAGCCGATTACACCTACGAAAAAACAATTGCTACCGATGCCACGGCCTTGGTCAATCACTTGAACCTTTGCTTGGCATCCGGTGCGCTGACGACGGCCAATCAAGAATTGATCGTTTCAGCTTTGAGTACCATCTCCACGACCACAGACACAGGCTTGCTCAACCGCATCTACGCTGCCATTCTGTTGGTCATGAGCAGCACCGACTACCTGATTCAACGGTAAGGATCGACCATGACGCAACACGATTCTCAATCGATCAGCCGCAGAACGCTTTTGAAGCGCAGCACCGCGCTGGCACTGCAACGGGTGTCCATTCCGATGGCCACCAGCCTTGGCCTGATGGCCGATGCAGCCGCCCAATCCGCCAACGACTACAAAGCTTTGGTGTGCATCTTTTTGTACGGTGCCAATGACCACTACAACACGGTCATTCCCTACGACTTGGCCACCCACACCAACTACTTCAACATTCGCAAAGGTACGCCTGTGGCGGGCACCGTTTACGACGGCATTGCCATTGGTCGCGATGCATTGAGTGCCACGGCCCTCAGCCCCAGTTTGAGTGGCGGCAGACAAATGGCCCTGAACCCTGAGATGACGGCCCTGAAATCTTTGTTTGACAGCAAGCGTGCCAGCATCTTGATGAATGTGGGGCCCTTGATTGTGCCCACCACGCGGCAGCAATACGACAACAAGTCGGTGCCCTTGCCACCCAAATTGTTCTCTCACAATGACCAACAAGCCTATTGGCAATCGTCCTTCCAAACCGAAGGCGCTGCCACAGGCTGGGGCGGCCGCGCGGCCGACTTGATCTTGAGCAACAACAACCGCTCTTCCCTCACCTGTGTCTCTATCAATGGCAACGCCCTCTTCCTGTCAGGTCAAAGTGCCATCTCATACCAAATGAGTGCCACAGGTGCCACCACGGTCAACGCCATCAAAGGCAAATCGCTGTTCTCATCGGCGGCATGCGCCACAGCTTTGCAAACCTTGATGACGCAAAGCAGTGCCAGCCCCATGGGCAGCGCATACAACGTAGTTGCCAAACGTGCGCTCGACACTTACGACGGCATCGTTGCGGCCATTGGCACCAACCCCAGCGGCTCCTTGAATGCCTTGTTTCCAAGCGCCGCCAGCAACACCTTGTCGGCCCAACTCAAAATGGTGGCGCGCTTGATTGAACAGCAAGCTGCATTTGGGATGAAACGCCAAGTCTTCATGGTGGGCATGGGCGGGTTTGACCTGCACGACTTCTTACCGGCGCAACACCCCGCCTTGCTGCAAAAGCTCAGCTCGGCCATGAAAGAGTTTGACGACGCCATGATCAGCATGGGCAAAGACTCTCAGGTCACTGCATTCACCGCCTCCGATTTCGGCAGAACCTTGGCCTCCAATGGCGACGGCTCAGACCATGGTTGGGGTAGCCATCACTTTGTGATGGGTGGCGCTGTGGCCGGAGGCCAATTTTTGGGCACGGCCCCCGAAATTGGCCTGACCCACAACGAGCAAGTCGGCAGCGGTCGCCTCTTGCCCAGCACCTCAGTCGACCAATTGGGTGCAGAACTTGCCAACTGGTTTGGTGTCAGCCAAACGGATGTGAAAACGGTGTTGCCCAATGCCAGCCATTTCGATCTGTACAAGTTGGGCCTGTTTAAAAAACTAGCCTAAATAGCACCCATCCGTAAGCAAGCGTTGTTGCAGCGCTTGCACCGAGATGTCTGAATAACTTTCGCCGTGACTCAAATGGGCCGCTGCAGTTCCAGCAGCTTGCCCCATGACAAAGCAGCCCCCGCTGACACGGGCCGCCGATTGACCTTCATGGGTCATGGACGCGCATCGCCCTGCCACCAACAAATTGTGAATGGCTTGCGGTACCAACATGCGCCAAGGCAGTTGGTTGTAGAGCCGTTGGTGGGGACCCACAGGCTTCTCTGGAAAACGCCATTCAATTTTGCCCTGCGCATGCATTTCCATGGGCCACGCATTCACGCCAATGGCATCCTCAAACGAGGCACAAGAAACGATGTCGTGACCTGTTAAGGCATACACGCCTTGAATGCGGCGACTTTCACGAATGCCCACTTGGGGAGCAATTTCTGTAATTTGCGCTTTGGCAAATCCTGGCACTTCATTTTTCAGAAATCTGAAAAACTCACCCACTTGCTGACGCCCTTCCAACTCACCCTGACTGAGTTGACGTGCGTCGGTAGCGTCCATGGCCATGCCATTGGTCTGCGCAATTTGCGTCACATTGGCGCGCCATTCACTCGGATTTTTTTGGGGCCGCAAAATAGCGCCCTCACGCGGAAATTGATAATGCCCTGGCTTTTCAGCTTGAACCTTTTTCATCAGCAGATTGATGGCCTGAAACTCACCAACAGCAGCCAAGGCTTGTTCTGAATCGACATGGGCAATGCGAAACATGGTGGTTGGGTACAAGCCGCTGCCCAGCCCATCACCCACTTCAAAGGGCACACCTGCAAAAGCGGCCACATCGGCATCGCCCGAACAATCGATGAAGGATTTGGCCAACACGGTTTGCCGACCCGATTTGGTTTCAACAAACAAAGCTTGAATGCGACCGTCTTCGACGTGGACTTGCGCGGCCCATGCGTGAAACAAAATTTCCACGCCCACATCTCGCAGCATTTGATCGGCCACACACTTGTAGGCCGACATGTCGTAGGACCTGACGCGAATGCGGCCTTGCATGCCGTCTTGGGGATCGTTCAAACCGTCTAAAGCAGAAAGCCGGTCAAAGATCTCGTCCACCACACCGTGAACCACTTGCTGCATTTGGCCTTGGCGAATGCCATACAGGCCTGCAAAATTGGTCACACCACCGGCGGTGCCCATGCCACCCAAAAAACCATAGCGCTCAATCAACAGCACCTTGGCGCCATGCTTGGCTGCGCTCCAACTGGCTGCAATGCCAGCAGGCCCACCGCCCACCACCACCACATCAAAGCTGCCATAAACAGGCAGTTGCCTGGCAGGCTCGGTCCAAAGCGCCATTGGCGTCTTAATCAATGGTGACGCCTGTGCGCTTGATCACGGGTGACATCACACGCAGCTCTTGCAGCATGAAGCTTTTCAACTCTGACTCTGTGCCGCCAATGGGCTCCATGTACTGACCATAGAGTTTTTCTTTGACGTCGGGCATGGCCAAGATGGCATTGATTTCCTGGTTCACGCGTTGCACGATGTCTGATGGCGTAGTGGCCGGCGCCATGACGGCCATCCATGCCACGTTTTCAATGCCCGTAAAACCGGCTTCTTTCATGGTGGGCACATCCGGCAAGAATTGACTGCGTTTGGCCGTAGAGACCGCCAGCGCACGCATTTTGCCGGCCTTCACTTGGGGCAACACCGCAACGGCAGGCACGCATGCAAATTGCACATCACCTTGCAACACGGCCATGATGGCCAATGGCGAAGAAACATAAGGAATGTGCACGGCAAAGGTGTCGGTCTTGACCTTCAACAATTCCACACCCAACTGCGACAAACTGCCGATGCCTGTGGATGAAAAGTTGAACTGCCCCGGTTTGCTGCGCATGGCATTGATCAAATCGGTCAGGGTGTTGATGCCTGTATCACTTCGCACAGCGCACACATTGGATTGGCCACCGGCCAAAATCACGGGGCGCAATTCTGTGAAGGGGTCGTAGCTGAGCTTCTTGTACAGCACGGTGTTGTAAACCAAAGGGCCGTTGGTGCTGATCACAAAGGTATAGCCATCACCTGCTGCTTTGGCCACCGCGCCAGTACCCGTGTTGCCACCCGCGCCAACACGGTTGTCGATGATGACGGGCTGACCCAAACGCGTTGCAAGTTTTTCAGAAATGATGCGCGCAATGACATCAGGCGAAGAGCCAGGGCCATAAGGCACAACCAATTTAATGGGGCGCGAAGGCCAGTTGGCTTGCGCCAATACCGCAGAGCACATGAGCCCAAAGGCCATGCCAATGAGCCAACTTCTAGACAAAAACTTCATGGTGTCACTTCTTCCGTTTGCGAAAACAAGGTTTGCTCA
>CANGCI010000204.1 GCA_947451995.1 Comamonadaceae bacterium
ACGTGACCCGCTTTGCCGTTGGCGCCGACGCTGGCATACAGCGTCGGGTAATGATCAGCCAGGCGTTGGCTGATGTAGTTGGCAGCCAAAATGGCGGCTTCTGTGGCGTGCTTCAAACCTTCAGCCCCCATCATGCGGCAATACATCCAACTGATGGGCAGCACGGCGGCATTGCCCAAAGGCGCCGCAGACACAGCACCTACGCCGTTGACTTTCAAGCCACCGGTGGCATGACCTGGCAAATAGGGGACTAAGTCTTCCACCACACAAACAGGGCCCACACCTGGGCCGCCACCGCCGTGCGGAATACAGAATGTTTTGTGCAAGTTGAGGTGGCTCACATCGCCGCCAAATTCGCCGGGGGCTGCAACGCCCACCAGCGCATTCATGTTGGCGCCGTCCACATAAACGCGGCCGCCGTGTTGGTGCACCAATTCGCACAGCGCTTTGACTTGCGTTTCAAACACGCCATGCGTGCTGGGGTAAGTGATCATGACAGCCGCCAAGTTGGCGCTGTGTTGTTCACACTTGGCTTGGAGGTCCGCCATGTCGACGTTGCCCTGCGCATCGCAAGCTGTGACCACCACTTGCATGCCCGCCATTTGCGCGCTGGCGGGATTGGTGCCGTGGGCGCTGGAGGGAATGAGGCAGATGTTGCGATGACCCTGACCCTTGGCTTCATGGAACGCTTTGATGACCAACAGGCCTGCGTATTCACCTTGTGAGCCCGCGTTGGGTTGCAAGCTGATGCCTGCGTAGCCTGTGGCTTGGCACAGCCACTCGCGCAGTTGTTCATCGAGCAAGGCATAGCCTTTGAGTTGATCGGCCGGTGCAAAGGGATGCACGTTGGCAAACTCGGGCCACGTGATGGGAATCATCTCGCTGGTGGCATTGAGTTTCATGGTGCAAGAGCCCAGCGGAATCATGCTGCGATCGAGGGCCAAGTCTTTGTCGCTCAACTGGCGGATGTAGCGCAGCATGCCGGTTTCTGAGTGGTAACGATTGAAGACTGGGTGCGTAAGGTACGCACTGGTGCGGCGCAGACCCGTCGGAATAAGGCTGTCGCGGCCCTTTTCAAAAGGCGTCCAGTCGGGCAGGGCTTGGCCGCCTTCAGCAAAGCTAGACCAAAGTGATTCGATATCGTCGCGCGTAGTGGTTTCGTCCAAAGACACAGCAATGCTGTCGGCTGAGAGCTTGCGCAGGTTCATGCCTTTGAGCAAGGCTTTTTGCAACACGGCATCTGTGCGTGCGCCGGTCATCACTTGCAATGTGTCAAAGGCGGATGCGTGCGCCAGTTTGCAACCCAGTTGTTCTAAGCCTTCTGCCAAGATGGCTGTGTAACTGGCCACGCGTTGCGCGATGCGCTTCAAACCGGCAGGCCCGTGGTACACCGCGTACATGCTGGCCACCACGGCGGGCAAGACCTGCGCAGTGCAAATGTTGGAGGTGGCTTTTTCGCGGCGAATGTGTTGCTCGCGGGTTTGCAAAGCCAAGCGATAGGCGGGGTTGCCATGCACGTCCACACTCACGCCCACCAAACGGCCTGGCATGGAACGTTTGAAATCGTCACGGCACGCCAAGTAAGCCGCGTGCGGACCGCCGGCACCCATGGGCATGCCAAAGCGTTGGGTGGTGCCCACCACAATGTCGGCATCCAATTCGCCGGGGGGGGTGACCAAGGTGAGGGCCAACAAATCGGCGGCCACGATGAAGGCGGCTTGCGCGGCGTGGGCCTGTGCAATGACATCTTTCAAATCGTGAATCATGCCCGCGGTGGAAGGGTACTGCGCGACCACAGCAAAGTAGTCGTGTTGCTTCATCAACTCAGGCGCAAAGCCAACCAACACATTCAAGCCCAATGGCACAGCACGTGTTTGAATCACCTCAATCGTTTGCGGATGGCAATCGCCCGCCACAATGATGTTGTTGCTTTTGGATTTGACCGAGCGCTTGGCCAAGGTCATGGCTTCAGCTGCCGCCGTGGCTTCGTCCAACATCGATGCGTTGGCAATGGGCATGGCCGTTAAATCGCAGACCATGGTTTGGAAATTCACCAAAGCTTCCATGCGGCCTTGGCTGATCTCGGCTTGGTAGGGCGTGTAGGCCGTGTACCAGGCTGGGTTTTCCAAAATGTTGCGAAGGATCACGCCAGGTGTGTGATTGCCGTAATAGCCTTGGCCAATGAAACTTTTGAGGATCTTGTTTTGTTGCGCCATGGCTTTGAGCTCTGCCAATGCGCTGGCTTCGGTCACTGGCGCAGGCAACTTCATTGCTTGGCTCCGCGCAATCGAGGCTGGCACGATGCTTTCAATCAAAGCACGCCTAGAAGCCACACCAATGACGGACAACATGTGATGCTCATCTGCTTCACTGATGCCAATGTGGCGTGCAATGAATTCGCTCTCGTTTTCGAGTTGGCTTAAAGGGGCGGCAGATGACATCAACATGGTAGGGCTTTCAACGCAAAGTTCGATCAAAACAAGCAACAAAGTTTCAATTCAGATTTCAGTTGGATGCAGCAAACGCTGTGTACGCTGTTTCGTCCAACAAAGCATTCACTTGCGATGAATCCGACAACTTCACTTTGAAGAACCAACCGGCACCCAGGGGGTCGGTATTGGCCAAAGAGGGATCGTCACGCAAGGCTTCGTTCACTTCTGTAATTTCACCGCTGATGGGCATGTACACATCGGCTGCAGCCTTCACAGACTCGACCACGCCAGCCACAGCTTTCTGTTCAAAGCTACTGCCAACTTCTGGCAACTCCACAAACACCACATCACCCAACGCGTCTTGCGCATGGTGCGTAATGCCCACAGTGGCCACGTCGCCTTCAACCTTGATCCACTCGTGCTCTTCGGTGTACTTCAAACTCATTTTTCTCTCCTTGAAAATTAATTGGGGTCAGATCAACATTAATTATCGGGGTCAGATCACAATAGTTGGGTGATATTTAGCCGCGGTAATAGCGATTGGGTACAAAGGGCATAGCACTGACCGTCATCGGCACCGCTTTGCCGCGCACCATGGCATTCACAACTGTGCCCATCACAGCATTGGCCGCGTCCAAATAGCCCATGGCCACAGGCACATTGGCAGTAGGGCCGAGCAAACCACTGGACACTTCACCGATCTTGACGCCCTGCAAACTTTGCAGTTCCACGTGTTCGCGAACGGGCACACGCTCTTGGGCAATCAAACCCACACGTTTGCGAGTCAGAGGATGCGTGCCATCCAATTGGCCCAACACGATGGTGGCGCCAGGGAAACCGCCAGCGCGTGCGCCGCCTGTGCGACGTACTTTTTGAATGGCCCAATTGAGGCCTGCTTCGATGGGGGTGGTGGTGGTGTCGATGTCGTTGCCGTACAAACACAAACCCGCTTCGAGGCGCAAAGAATTGCGAGCACCCAAACCAATGGGCTTCACTTCTGCTTGCGCTAACAAGGCGCGGGCAAATGCATCCACTTGGTCGTTGCCCACAGAAATCTCAAAGCCATCTTCACCTGTGTAGCCAGAGCGTGTGATAAAAAGATCTGCACCTTGCCAATCAAACGATGCGCCGGTCATGAAGACCAACTTTTCAACGCCTGGCACCATGCGTGACAAAGCATCAACTGCTTTCGGACCTTGCAAAGCCAAGAGCGCACGCTCGGGCATGGGAATGACCTGGCAACGTGCGCCAATGCGCGCTTGAATGTGCGCAATGTCGCGCGCTTTGCAGGCGCCGTTCACAATCACAAAAATATCGGTTCCACGGTTCACAAACATCAAGTCGTCAATGATGGTGCCTTCGTCTGTGAGTAGCAAACCGTAACGCTGTTTGCCCACTGGCAAATCGATCACATCGACAGGCATCAAGGATTCAAAGGCTGCCGCAGCATCGGGTCCCACCAAACGCAATTGGCCCATGTGCGACACATCAAACAAGCCTGCATCGGCGCGTGTGTGATGGTGCTCGGCCATCAAACCCATGGGGTATTGAACAGGCATGCTGTAGCCCGCAAAGGGCACCATGCGAGCGCCAAGCTCGATGTGCAAAGCATTGAGGGGGGTGTTGAGCAAAGTGGTGTCAGCGGACAATTGAA
>CANGCI010000205.1 GCA_947451995.1 Comamonadaceae bacterium
ACAGTTTGATGCGGGCCAGTGCTGGCCAGGAGGCCCACTTCTCATGAACGCACCACAAGTTGCTCAACTAATTAGACCTTGGGCTCACAACCCCAAAGTTCAAAAAGTCATCTATCCCATCTTGGTGGGCTTATTCTTGATTGTGATTTGGCAAGGCTTGGTCACGGGCTTGAACTTACCCCCTTACTTGGTGCCATCGCCCCTCTTGATGATGAAAACCTTGTTCACCGATTGGGCGGTGCTGGGATTGGCGCTTTGGGTCACCGTCAAGATCACTTTGTTTGCTTTTGCGGTGGCAACCGTCTTAGGCGTATTGATTTCGTTTGTGTTTGTTCAAAGCAAAAGCATTGAAGCGGCCTTCTTTCCCTACGCAGTTTTGCTGCAAGTCACGCCCATTGTGGCCATTGCGCCACTCATCATCATTTGGGTCAAAGATCCCACTTTGTCGATGGTGATCTGCGCATCGCTGGTGGCCTTGTTCCCCATCATCAGCAACACCACACTGGGCCTTCGCAGTGTCGAACCCGATTTGCAAAGTTATTTCAAATTGAACCGCGCCAACCGCTGGCAAGTTTTGTGGCGACTGCGCATCCCCAGTGCGTTGCCGTATTTCTTTGGCGGTCTCCGCATTTCCAGCGGCCTGTCCTTGATTGGCGCCGTAGTGGCCGAATTTGTTGCAGGCACTGGCGGTACGGGCGCTGGCTTGGCCTATCAAATTTTGCAAGCTGGTTTTCAGCTCAACATCCCTCGCATGTTTGCATCACTGCTCCTGATTTCATTGACTGGTGTTTTTCTGTTCCTTTTCATGTCTTGGCTGTCTCGCAAGGCTTTGGGTGGATGGCACGCCAGTGAAGTGATTGGCGAATAAGCATCGAATCATTGAAGGAATTTTCATGTCCAGCACGCTCTTAGAGCCTTCCACCACAGCCCACGATTTGCCTGCCATGCTGCCCATCGTGGAATGGATCACCGACACAGCCAGAGTCGCCAGACTGTCGCAAGACTTTGCATGGTTCTCACCCATTTTGAAACGCGACTTGGCTGGTAAGACAGGCGACGTGGTGGCTCGGCCGCGCAGTGAAGAAGAAATTCGCCAAGTGGTATCGGCCTGCGCCATTGCCAAAATCCCCTTGACCATTCGCGGCACTGGCACCGGCAACTACGGCCAGTCCACGCCTTTGTTTGGCGGGGTTATTTTGGACCTCAGCGGCTACAACGCTTTTTGCTGGGTGCGCAGCCAAGTGGGCCGCGCACAAGCGGGCATTCGCTTGTCTGAGTTTGATGCTCAAGCGCGTCCGCATGGCATGGAATTGCGCTGGTTACCCTCCACCTTCAGAAGTGCCACCTTGGGTGGTTTGTTTGGCGGGGGCTTCGGTGGTGCAGGCTCTATCAACTACGGCCCCTTGGCCGCCCCTGGCAATGTGTTGGGTGTTCGTGTGATGACGGTCGAGCCTGAGCCTCAAATTGTGGAACTGCGCGGCGCAGACGCCATGCTGCTGCACCACACCTACGGCACCAACGGCATCGTGCTAGAACTAGAGGTAGCGTTGTCACCTTGCGTGCCTTGGTCAGAATGTGTGGCGCAGTTTGAATCTTTTGACCAGGCTTTGGAGTTTGCAAGCAAGTTGACAAAAGCACCGGGCTTGATTAAAAAAGAAGTCTCATTTTTGGCAGCCCCCATTCCCACCTACATGGCCCCGCTAATGCCTTTGTTCAATGACAAGCAGCATGCTGTCATGATGGTTTTGGCACCCCAAAGCGTTGAAGGCGTGGAAGATTTGGCCAAGTCGTTTGGCGGTGTATTTTGTTACAACAAAACGGCTGAGGAAGTTTTATCTTCTAACCGCACCTTGATTGAATACACCTGGAATCACACCACGCTGCATGCCCTGAAGGTCGACAAAAACTTCACCTACATTCAAAGTGGATTCACACCTGCCAAACATGTAGAGCAAGTTAAAGCTTTGGAGAAAGAACTCGGCGGTGAAGTCCTCATGCACTTGGAATTTCTGCGAACCAAAGAAGGTGATTTCAATTGCAGTGGTTTGCAGCTGATTCACTACACCTCAGAAGCTCGCTTGAACGAAATCATGGCCATCTACCGTTCACATGGTGTGCAAATCAACAACCCGCATGTGTACATTGTGGAAGACGGCAAACAAAACAACCTCGACCCTGCGGTGGTCAAAATGAAAGAGCGCTTTGACCCGATGGGTTTACTCAATCCCGGAAAACTGCGTTCATGGGCCAGTCGCGAAGCGAGAACTTGATTCAAATCGCGTTAACATTCAGCGCATGTTCACGCACAGCCCTCAAGACCTCGCACAGCGACACATCCCTTTAAAGGGTGCTTCTAATTTTCGTGACCTTGGCGGCTATGCTGGTCATGAAGGTCGAACCGTCAAATGGCGCAAGATATTTCGCTCCGACCATTTGGCCGCATTGGATGCAACAGATTTATCGCAACTCCAAAACTTAGGCGTGCATCGTTCATTTGACTTTCGGGGCGTTCAAGAAAGTCAGGCCCAGTCATATGCGTGGCCCACCCTACAAAGGCACAGCCTCAGCATAGAGCCCACTGTGGTGCAACGCCTTCAAGCCCAACACCTCACCGGCAAACCCCTCACGGCTGCCGATGCGCTCGATGCAATGCAAACCACATACCGTGATTTTGTGCGTTCAGATTCGCATCGCTTTGCGCAGCTGTTTGAACACTTGCTAGACAAACCCGATCCCCTGCTCTTTCATTGCACGGCTGGCAAAGACCGAACGGGCTTGGCTGCTGCGCTGGTGTTGTCAGCCTTGGGCGTTTCAGAAGCCGACATCTGGAAAGATTACCTGCTCACCAACCAGCTCTACAAACGCAACAGCACGGGCGCACTCACCCTGTCGCCCGATGTCTTGAAGATTGTGTGGGAAGTGCAAGAGAGCTTCTTGAAAGCGTCATTGGACGTGATCCACCATGACCATGGCGGCATGCACAACTACCTTACCCAAACGTTGGGCTTAACGCCTGCAGCCCTGCAAAAGCTGCGCGCCACCTATTTAGATTGAATTGGCAGGCGCCACAGCGGCGCCTTCAATTTTGTGCCGCGCCAAAGACTGGGCCACAAAGCCTGAAGCCTTCATCTCTTCCACAAACTTTTTGAGGTAAGCCTGCGCCTCTGGGCTGCGAGTTTTGGGCAAACCCATGGCTTGCTCAATCACCATGAATCGGCCAGGTAACAAGCGCAAGTTGGGCAAGCGCTTGGCGTCCATTTCCAATTGCTGCTTCACACCCGCGGCCACTTCTAATTTTTCTGAAATGAAAAAGTCAACTGTGGTTGGGGAAGTTGGTGCACGATGAATTTCAGCGTTCTTTATTTCACGCGTCAAGAACAAGTCATAGGCGCTGCCCTTGCCGACGGCAATGCGAATGCCCTTCTTGTCGACTTGGTCGTTGCTGGTGAGTGGTGAATTGTTGGCCACCAAATAGCTGCCCTCAATCAATACATAGGGCCCTGTGAACGAAATGCCTTGTCCGCGCACTGGATCGATGGCAAAGAAGCCGAAGTCCGCTTTTTCATTTGTCACCGCGTCGACTGATTTACCAGCCGCATCAAACACCACCAAACTCAAGGGCACGCCCAAACGTTTGGCCAACTCTGTCGCCAAATCGATGGAGACGCCCACAGGCTGCCCATTGGCATCTTTGTTGGCCAATATGGGATTGCCCAAGTTGATGGAGGCGCGCAAGGTGCCCGTAGGGGCAAAAGCTTGTACCAAAGCAGGTGTAGGTTGTGCGTTGACAGTTGTCATGGTCAATGAGTAAAGAGTGACGAGGAAGATTGACAAAAAACGGGTGAAAGAGATGGTTGGCATGCGTCGTTCCCAAAATGAACCCCAAGTGTGTCAGAAGAGCGCTCAGTGGTCCCATGAGCGTATTTCAGACTTCTTATGAGAAACCCTAACATCGGGCAACGCAATCCCTATTAGCATGAAGTTTCTACAGATGGAGAAATCATGCAACCCCTTCACCAAACCCTCAATGTCATAACCCAAGCTGGCCACAGGCTGACTGCCGGTATTGGGCTGGCCCTGGC
>CANGCI010000206.1 GCA_947451995.1 Comamonadaceae bacterium
CAAGCCCGACTTCTCTAAAATCTAAGTTGATCCCTCAACTTAGAATGCCCCATGACTTCCTCTCGCGCAGACACCCCACCTCAGGTTACTTTTGAGCCTGAGTTCATCGAAGGTTTGCGCGAGATCTACGAAGACAAAATTCTTTTCAACCAATGGATGGGGTTGAAGATTTCAAGCATTGAAGCCACTGGCATCGTGGCGCACCTCACCATGAAGCCCGAACTGGTGGGGCACTTTGCGTACCACCGAATTCACGGTGGCGTGATCAGTGCGGTGCTCGACGCTATGGGCAGCTTGGCTGTTTTGGCAGCGCTCGGTGCCAAGCACATGGACGAAGTGCCTGCCAAACGGCTTGAGCGGTTTGCCCGTCACAGCACCATTGATTTGCGCATCGACTTTTTACGCCCTGGCATTGGGGACGAATTTGTCATCCATGCAGAGGCCGTTCGCGTGGGTGCCCGGGTGGGCAATGCGCGCATGGAGTTTCGTGCGGCCGACGGTAAGTTGCTCTCCACGGGCACCGCGGCCTATCTCACCTCATAAACCACGTTGCACCACCATTTTTTCTGGAGGGTTCATAGAGGGTCCTTCGGTGATGGCGTCAAGACGGGGGCACAATGAGGGCTTGATTTTGATTCAGATTGTGACCCATGCGCCATCACGGTGAAAGTTCTTCCGCCCCAACAGCACCTGCCACACCGGGAACCGCTGTTGCGCAGCCGCCCCAACAAGACTCTGATGGCCGTACCTTGAAGCGTTTGTTGCCCTATTTGTTGGCATACAAATGGCGCGTGGCCGCTGCGCTGATGTTCATGGTGGGCGCCAAGCTGGCCAACGTCAGTGTGCCCATTTTGCTGAAAAATTTGGTGGATGCCATGAGCTTCAAGCCAAGTGATCCGGCGCAAGTCTTGGTGGTGCCTGTGGCTTTGCTGGTGGGCTATGGCGCGCTGCGGCTCATGACCTCGGCGTTCACAGAACTGCGAGAGTTGGTGTTTGCCAAGGCCACGCAAGGCGCTGCACGCAGCATTGCACTGGAAACTTTTCAACATTTGCACGCTCTGAGTTTGCGCTTTCACTTGGCCCGCCAGACGGGCGGCATGACGCGCGACATTGAGCGCGGTGTGCGCGGCATTGAGTCGCTCATCTCTTATTCGCTTTATAGCATCGTGCCCACCCTCATTGAGGTGGCCTTGGTCTTGTCGATATTGGCTGTGAAGTTTGATGCGTGGTTTGCTTGGATCACCTTGGCGGCCTTGGGTTTTTACATTTTCTTCACGGTGCAGGTGACCGAATGGCGAACCCACTTTCGAAAACAGGCCAATGAGTTTGATTCCGCAGCGCATACCAAGGCGATCGACTCCTTGCTGAACTACGAAACCGTGAAGTACTTTGGCAATGAGGCTTACGAGGCCAATCGCTATGACGAAAGCTTAGAGCGCCTGAGAAAAGCACGCTTGAAATCACAAACCTCCTTGTCGCTTTTGAATACAGGGCAACAACTGATCATTGCAGCTGCTTTGGTGGCCATGTTGTGGCGGGCCACGCAAGGTGTGGTCGATGGCCGCATGACCTTGGGTGATTTGGTCATGATCAATGCCTTCATGATTCAACTCTACATACCGCTCAACTTCTTGGGCGTGCTGTACCGCGAAATCAAACAAAGCCTGACCGATCTCGACAAGATGTTTGTTCTGATGGACCGCGAACGCGAAGTGGCCGATGTGCCGCATGCTCCCGATTTGAATTGCCAAGCGGGCGCGCATTTGAAATTTGAGAACGTCTCGTTTGCCTACGAGTCTGACCGACCCATTTTGCACAACATCAGCTTTGAAATTCCTTCTGGCAAAACGGTGGCCGTGGTCGGCCCCTCGGGTTCTGGCAAATCCACCTTGGCGCGTTTGATGTTCCGTTTCTACGACGTGCAACAAGGTCGCATCAGCATCAATGGCCAAGACATTCGCCAAGTGACTCAGCACAGCGTGCGCAAGTCTTTGGGCATCGTGCCCCAAGACACGGTGCTGTTCAACGATACGGTGGCCTACAACATTGGCTACGGCCGTACCGGTGCCACACAAGCAGAAATTGAAACGGCGGCCAAGGCGGCGCGCATTCATGACTTCATCGTGTCCACCCCCAAAGGCTATGCCACCTCGGTGGGCGAGCGCGGCCTGAAGTTGTCGGGCGGCGAAAAGCAACGCGTGGCCATTGCCCGTACGCTGCTCAAGAACCCACCCATCTTGGTGTTTGACGAGGCCACCTCGGCCCTTGATTCGGCCAACGAACGCGCCATCCAGGCCGAGCTGGCCAGTGCAGCGCAAAACAAAACCACGCTGGTCATTGCGCACCGCTTGTCGACGGTGGTGGATGCACACGAGATTTTGGTGATGGAGGCCGGTCACATCATCGAGCGCGGCAACCATGCGCAATTGCTGCAACTGGGCGGGCGCTACGCGCAAATGTGGTCCTTGCAACAGAACTCTGAGGCGGATGCAGGATAATGTTGGCATGGAAACCAAGTGGCTTGAAGACTTTGTGAGCTTGGCTGAAACCCGCAGTTTCAGCCGATCCGCGCAGCTTCGCCACGTGACGCAGCCAGCGTTTTCTAGGCGCATTCAGTCCTTGGAAGCGTGGGCCGGTGTGGCCTTGATCGATCGCAGTTCTTACCCCACTCGACTCACGCCCGCTGGCGAAACTTTGTACGCCCAAGCTTTGGAACTCTTACAGTCCTTGCACAACACCCGCGACATGTTGCGGTCTCAAGGCTTGGCAGAGCAAGACCTGATGGCCTTGCTCGAACCTTCATTGCAAAAATCTTGATTGGCAATTCACCATGACATCCTCACTGACGCTGACTCGCCCCGATGACTGGCACTTGCACGTGCGCGATGGCGCCGCACTTCAAACCGTGGTACCGCATACCGCCGCACAATTTGGCCGTGCCATCATCATGCCCAACTTGAAGCCACCGGTGACCACCGCCGAGTTGGCCTTGGCCTACAAATCCCGCATCATGGCGGCGGTGCCCCAGGGCGTGGCCTTCGAGCCGCTCATGACTTTGTACCTGACGGACAATTTGCCACCCGCAGAAATTGTCAAAGCCAAAGCGGCCGGTGTGGTTGCATGCAAACTGTATCCAGCAGGCGCTACGACCAACAGCGATGCGGGTGTGACCGATTTGAAAAAGATTTACCCCACACTCGAAGCCATGCAAAAAGTGGGCATGCTGTTGTTGGTGCACGGCGAAGTGACCAGCAGCGACATCGATTTGTTTGACCGCGAAGCGGCCTTCATCGACACCCAACTCATTCCGCTGCGACGCGATTTCCCCGAACTCAAAATTGTGTTCGAACACATCACCACCAAAGACGCTGCCGACTATGTCATGGCCGCCGATCGCTTTGTGGGTGCTACGCTCACTGCGCATCACCTGCTGTACAACCGCAACGCCATTTTCACGGGCGGCATTCGTCCGCACTATTACTGCTTGCCTGTGCTCAAACGCGAAACACACCGTGTGGCTTTGCTCAACGCTGCAACATCGGGCAACACACGCTTCTTCTTGGGCACCGACAGTGCGCCGCATCCTGCGCACTTGAAAGAACACGCATCAGGTTGCGCAGGTTGCTACACCGCGCACGCCGCCCTCGAGATGTACGCCGAGGCCTTTGACAGTGTGGGCAAACTGGCGCAACTCGAAGCCTTCGCCAGTTTCAATGGTGCCGATTTCTACGGCTTGCCGCGCAACACCGGCACCATCACCTTGAAACGTGAAGCCTGGACCCCACCCGAGAGCTTCCAATTTGGTGAAGCCGAATTGAAACCTTTGCGTTCGGGTGAAGCTTTGCCATGGCGAGTGGCCTAAGCCGCATTGATTGGACCGCGCCTTGGCTTGCGCCATGGCGTGCCACCGGAGAGCGCATGGCGCAGCAGGTTGCACAAGGCCAGTCAGTGGCCGAGGCCTGCAATGAAACACTTGCCGCGCTGCAAGCGTTAGCGCAGCAAGCATTACCTGCCAAGGCTGTTTGCCACGTACAGTTTGTGTCGCAAGACAAC
>CANGCI010000207.1 GCA_947451995.1 Comamonadaceae bacterium
CGCTCTGCAACACTCAAGGCTGCACAAGCAACGCTTGATCAAGCCTTGGCCCAGGCCCAGTCTCAAAGCAATCAAGCGGGCTATGCCAAATTGTTGGCCACTTCATCTGGCGTCATTACGGGGGTGGAAGCTGAACCCGGCCAAGTCGTCTCTGCTGGCCAGCCAGTGGTCCGCTTTGCACAAGATGGCCCCCGCGATGCCGTCTTTGCGGTGCCAGAACATGTGGTGGGGCGCTTGAAGTTAGGTCAAAAAATGACCGCGACTGTTGGCAATGGCAATCAAACCGTCCAAGGCCAAGTGCGTGAAATTGGTGCCAGTGCCGATCCTGCAACGCGCACTTTCACAGTCAAGTTGGGTTTGGAAAAAGCCGAAGTCTTGCCCTTGGGCATCACCTTGAATGTTCATGCCCCTCAATTGGCGGGTAGCCAAACCAATGTCATCAAGGTGCCAACCAGTGCCTTGCGTCAGGAAGGTCAGCAAACCACAGTGTGGTTGTTTGATTCAGCAAGCAGCACGGTCTCATCGCAAGTGGTTCAAGTGGCCACGGCCGATGGCAATGACGTGGTGATCGCCTCGGGCCTCAAGCCAGGTCAACAAATTGTGAGTGCCGGTGTGCATGTTTTGTCACCGGGTCAAAAAGTCACGGTTTACAACCCCGAAGCCCTCACGCCACCTGCGAGCAAATAAACCATGCGTACCGAACCCAAAGCAGGTTTCAACCTGTCCAAATGGGCGCTGGACCATCCGGCGCTCACTCGTTATTTGATGTTGGTGTTGATGCTGTTGGGCGTCTTTGCTTTCTTCAACTTGGGTCAAGATGAAGATCCACCGTTCACTTTCCGCGTCATGGTCGTTCGCGCCTATTGGCCCGGTGCCACAGCGCAGCAAGTGGCTGAACAAGTCACAGACAAATTGGAGCGAACGCTCCAAGAAGTACCCTATGCCGACAAGATTCGCAGCTATTCCAAGCCGGGTGAATCGCAAATCATTTTTCAAATCAAAGATTATTCCAAGCCAGCCGAAGTGGCCAATGTTTGGTACACCGTTCGTAAAAAAATTGGCGACATGCGCGGCAGCTTGCCTTCGGGTGTAGTGGGACCCTTCTTCGTTGATGATTTTGGCGATGTGTATGGCGTCATTTATGCACTGCAAGCCGAGGGCTTTACGCCCGCTGAAGTGAAAAAGTTTGCTGACGATGTGCGGCAAAAGATCTTGCGCGTTCAAGACGTTGCCAAGGTCGAACTGTTTGGCGTGCAAGACGAAAAAGTATTCGTTGAAATTTCGCAAAAGAAATTGGCAGCAATGGGCATCGACATGGGTGCCGTCATCGCGCAGTTGGGTCAACAAAACGCTGTGGAATCTGCGGGCACATTGAACTTGCCAAAAGATGCCATTCAGTTGCGCGTCAATGGCCAGTTCAACAGCCTCGAGGCCTTAAGGCAAATGCCCATTCGCGGTGCTTCTGGCCAGCAAATCAAATTGTCTGATTTGGGCACAGTCAAACAAGACTACATCGATCCGCCCGCCGTCAAAGTGCGTCACAACGGCGAGCAGGTCATTGGCCTGGGTGTGTCGATGGCCAAAGGGGGCGACATCATTCAATTGGGCAAAGCACTCAAGGCCAGCACACAAAGCATTGAGGCCACCTTGCCCGCAGGTGTGAAGCTCATCCAAGTGCAAGACCAACCCAAAGCTGTTTCAAAGTCTGTGAATGAGTTCTTGCAAACCTTGGTGGAGGCTGTGGCCATTGTGTTGGCTGTGAGCTTCTTGTCATTGGGCTTGCACAAGCGTCCGGGCATTCATCCTTTGTGGCGCCGTTGGACCTTGGACATTCGACCCGGTTTGGTGGTGGGCATCACCATTCCCTTGGTGTTGGCGGTCACGTTTTTGGCCATGGATTACTTCAACATTGGCCTGCACAAAATTTCGCTGGGCTCGCTCATCATCGCCTTGGGCTTACTGGTAGACGATGCCATCATTGCCGTTGAAATGATGGTTCGAAAAATGGAAGAGGGCTACGACAAAGTTCGCTCGGCCACCTTTGCATACGAGCTCACGGCCATGCCCATGCTCACGGGCACCCTGATCACTGCCGCTGGTTTCTTGCCCATTGGATTGGCCAAGTCCCTGACGGGTGAGTACACCTTTGCGATCTTTGCGGTCACCGTCATTGCCTTGCTGATCAGTTGGGTTGCTTCCGTTTACTTTGTGCCTTACTTGGGCACCTTGTTGCTGAAAGCGCCGCCGCATGTGGCTGAATCGGGCGAAGCTGTCGTCCATGAAATGTTTGACACGCCTTTTTACAATCGCTTCAGAAGCGCGGTCACTTGGTGTGTTTTCAATAAATGGAAAACCATTGCCATTACCTTGGCCTTGTTTGTGTTGGGCATTGTGGGCATGGGCAAAGTGCAGCAGCAGTTTTTCCCAGACTCTAGTCGCCCAGAAATCATGGTGGATGTTTGGTTGCCCGAGGGTTCCAGTTTTGCAGCCAGTGATGAAGTTTCAAAGCGCATTGAAAAGCGTTTGATGGCGGAGGAGGGTGTTACGTCCGTCAGTACGTGGGTCGGTTCTGGCGTGCCGCGCTTTTACCTGCCCTTGGACCAGGTGTTCCCTCAGTCGAATGTGTCGCAGTTGATTGTGCTGCCCAAAGATTTGAAAGTGCGTGAATCACTGCGCATCAAACTGCCAGCCTTGTTGGCCACCGAGTTCCCAGAAGTTCGCGGCCGAGTGAAGCTGTTGCCCAATGGGCCGCCAGTGCCTTACCCCGTTCAATTCCGGGTGGTGGGTGCCGATCCTTTGGCGCTGCGCTTGAAGGCCGATGAAGTCAAGGCCACCATGCGCGCCAATGCCAACGCGCGCGGCGTGAACGACAACTGGAACGAATCGATCAAGGTCATTCGTTTGGAAGTCGATCAAGCCAAAGCACGTGCATTGGGTGTGACCAGCCAATCCATTGCGCAAGCGTCGCGCACCATGGCTTCAGGATCCACTGTGGGCCAGTACCGTGATGGTGACAAATTGATCGACATCATTTTGCGTCAACCGCAGTCCGAGCGTGATGCCATCACCGATTTGGCTGGCGCTTATGTGCCGACCGCATCCGGTAAATCCATCCCCTTGATGCAAATTGCCAAGCCTGTGTTCAATTGGGAGCCCGGTGTGATGTGGCGTGAAGGTCGCAACTACGCCATCACCGTCAATGCCGACCTGATTGAAGGCATTCAAGGTGCCACTGTCACCAACCAATTGCTGCCCGAACTCAAAAAGATGGAAACCTCTTGGCACGCTGCCGGGTTCAATGACTATCGCATTGAGGTCGCTGGCGCTGTGGAGGAGAGTTCCAAAGGTTCTGCTTCCATTGCTGCTGGCATGCCCTTGATGCTCTTTGTCACCTTCACGCTCTTGATGCTGCAGTTGCAAAGTTTCAGTCGTGCCTTGTTGGTGTTCCTCACCGGCCCCCTGGGCATGGCGGGCGTGGCGGGGGCCTTGCTGGTGCTTGACCGTCCTTTTGGCTTTGTAGCTTTGCTGGGCGTGATTGCCCTGATGGGCATGATTCAGCGCAATTCGGTCATCTTGATCGACCAAATTGAGCAAGACCGTGCTGCAGGCGTGCCGGCTTGGGAGGCCATTGTGGAATCTGCCGTCAGACGTTTGCGCCCCATTGTGCTCACCGCAGCGGCCGCTGTTTTGGCCATGATTCCCTTGTCCAGAAGCGTGTTTTGGGGGCCCATGGCCGTTGCCATCATGGGGGGGCTCATTGTGGCCACAGCCCTGACATTGTTGGCTTTGCCAGCCATGTACGCGGCTTGGTTCAAGGTTTCGCCCCCTGCCAAATCCGCCTAAAGCAGGCCTTGACTTGGGGACTTCAACCTCGAAGCCCCCACTTCCATGGTTAAAATAGAAGGTTGACCGATTCAACCCATATCGATGGGACCCGCGCGGGTGGCGAAATTGGTAGACGCACCAGGTTTAGGTCCTGACGGTAGCAATACTGTGCGGGTTCGAGTCCCGCCCCGCGCACCACTTA
>CANGCI010000208.1 GCA_947451995.1 Comamonadaceae bacterium
GAGGAAACGCAAATCATTGCCAGTGCCATGGAGCGAATTGCCGCCACGGTCAATGAAGCACATGCCGAATCAGTGCAACCCAAAACCGCTTGGCGGAAAAACACCAGCGCACAGAACATCGCGTTGCGAAATGCAAGCCGTGCCGCCAGCATCGATCCCCATTTGGGCATGGCTGTCAAACAAATACACCAATGGCAAGTGCTGCCCCAGCACATTGTGTTTGATGTCGATTATTTTTTGCCCGAACGTGTGGGCCATGCGCCTCAAATTTACAGAGACCGTTATGCGCTCACAAAATCAGCAGCGGGTTGGATGTTCAGCGGTCACCCCCAACCCATGGCCATTGGCAAACTCACATGCCAGTATGTCAATGCCTTGTGGGTCTGCCCACCATCACCCATGCCTTAAGGTGTCAGTGCCAACTCATCTGTCTTGTCGCTCTAGCATTTGCTCGCGTAAAAGGCCTTGGGCAAAACGCAAGCGCGCATCCACAATGGACGCCTCAATGTGATCTGCTTGTGCTGCATTCATTCGCCGAGAGGCATCTTGTGCTGCTCTAAAACGATCCACAGCAGCGCCAAAATCCATCCTTGCCAATTGGGTTTCACCTTCTGCCCTTAACGAAGCCAAAGGGCGGCCTTGTGCAGCCAATGCGGTTGCCAGCACTTGCCAGGCTTGCGCATCCTGTGCATGTTGAAGCACCCAGCGCTGGAGCGCTGAGATGCCTTGCGCCAAAATTTGCGAGGTCTCTGCAGAGGGCGAAGACACTTGCAAGCGCGCGCTGGCCTGCGTGATGAAAAGCAGCTCGGGTCGTTGCCACAAACTGTTGGCTTGCGCACTCACGTGCCGCAATGAAGTCAGCACGCTTCGCATGTCATCTTCTTTGAATGCCAATTCGGCTTCAAGCAACTGAACCAAACGCGCTGAAGGCGCATGTTGGGCTGCTGCCAATTTGAGGCGAGGCAACAAGGCACGCGCTTGGGTAAGGTCGCGCAGTTGCATCCACGACAAGCAGGCACCATACAAGATGCCCATCTGCTTGGCCATGGACTGTTTGGCCACACTGGCATCGTTGGCTTCTTGGGCCCATGCGCGCAAGGCATCGACGCCTGGTTGAGAAAACACGCGCGCCCTTGCAGACATCATGGCTTGAACCAGATCTTGTTCTTGATTGGCGGCACGCGGGGTCTGAAGTTGTTGGCGTGATTGCATGTCGGCCATGCGTTCACTGCTGAGTGGGTGACTGCGCAAATACGGAAATGCGCCGTTGTCATTCAAACTCGATGCCTGCTGCAATTTGCCAAACATGGTGACAAATCCTTGCGTATCAAAACCAGCCTCAGACATCACGCCGTAGCCAATTCGATCTGCTTCTCGCTCCATGTCGCGCGAGAAGTTGAGCTGTGATTGCGCGGCCATGGCTTGACCGCCCACGATCATGGCTTGCGCGCCTTGTGCACTTTTGCTGGCGGCCAACATGCCCAAAATCATGGCCCCAATGAGCCAAGGTGTCATGCGTGCCTGATCTCCCATGGAGCGTGAAATGTGTCGCTGCGTGACGTGACTCAGCTCGTGCGCCATGACAGAGGCCAGTTCATCGCGTGTGGTGACAACGCTGATCAGCCCCAGATGAATGCCAAGATAACCACCTGGTAGTGCAAAGGCGTTGACCGAGCGATCGCGTCCTATCAATATCTTCCATGCAAAGCGCTCTTGCAATTCGGTCGACATGTCGCCACGTGCTTGAGCGCCCGTGACCAAAGGCAGCCAAATGTTTTGCAAATATTCATCCAGAATGGGGTCTTCCAAATAATCTGGATCGCGGTAGAGCTCACGCGCAATGCGATCGCCCAGTTTGCGCTCTGCTGAAAGTGTCATGTCTGCGCCATCGCCCAATGCCGGTAAGTTGGGCGAGCTGGTGGGCAACTGTGACCACACAGGGGTCAACAGCAGAGACAATGCCAAGATGGCAATCAGCGGTTTAGATTTGGGGGGCGCAAGCTTCAATTAAGGGTACCGACTTTGAAGGTGAATCCGAACACCGTATCATGCTCGATCTAAGTCAAGCGTTTGTAAATGGTTTTCCCCCGTTTTTTCTCAATAGACATGTCCCAATTCTCTTCCAACTCATCCTCTCCTCTCACTCACTTTGATGCGCAGGGTCAAGCGCACATGGTGGATGTGGGGGGCAAAGCTTCGACACACCGAGTGGCCGTGGCAACAGGCTCGATTCAAATGTTGCCCGCGACATTGGCATTGATCCAGGCGGGCACAGCCAAGAAAGGCGATGTGTTGGGCATTGCGCGCATTGCGGGCATTCAAGGTGCCAAGCGAACGTCGGATTTGATTCCGCTTTGTCATCCATTGGCCTTGACGCGCGTGGCGGTAGAGTTTGACGTGCCAACTTCGGCGCCAGTGCCAACCATCGTGTGCCGTGCCACAGCCGAAACTGTGGGTCAAACAGGCGTAGAAATGGAAGCCCTGACTTCTGTCCAAGTGGCCTTGCTGACCATTTATGACATGTGCAAAGCCGCTGACCGCGGCATGACCATCACCGATGTGAAATTGCTAGAAAAGCAAGGCGGCAAATCGGGGCATTGGGTGGCCTGATGGCGCCTGCCATCAAGGCCTAGCTTGCCTTATTCGACGAAGGGCTCAATGCCAATGGGTTTGAGGACCGCGTCGGCTGGTGGTGTGCTTAGAAACTTGGTCAGTGCGCGTGCAGCTTCAGCGTGTTTGGTTTGTGGGTTGATGCCTGTGGCAAAGCCAATCCACGTTTGAAGTTCTTTGGGGATCAGCCCCAACATGTCAACGCCAGGCACACCATAAATGCGTGATGCCACGACCACCACCATGTCAACAGTGCCAGTGGCCACCACTTCGACGTTGTACTCACCCGGCATGGGTCGCAACTTGGGTTTCATTTCGGCACCAATGCCCATGCGATCGAGCAAACTGACAAAGTAAATGCCGCTGGCACCGTCACCAGGGTAGGCCACAGAGTTGATGCTGAGCATGGTTTTCTTGAAACCTTCAACGGTGGAAATGTCGGGCTTGGGCGCACCTGCTTTGATGGCGGCGCCGAGGCCAATGCGGCCAATGACTGCGCGAGAGTCGGCGGCAACTTTGCCTTGTTTGATGAGTTCGTCTAAGACCGGCGGGTTGAGTACGGTGACATCGAAGTACTCGCCGCTTTCAATCTTTTTCTTCACGTCGGGGTTGACGAAAAAATCGACGGTGACTTTGTGTCCCGTGGCTTTTTCAAATTGTTGGGTGAGTGCAATGACCGCAGGGCGAGATCCGTTGCCACTCAGAACCTTCAATTCAAGCGCTTGGGCAAGATGGGATACCAAGCCCATGCCTACGAACAGTGTGCAGGCTAATAATTTGGAAGTTTTCATGAGATCTCCGGCCATTGTTTGGCCGGAGTATAGAAGGCAGTTCTGAAATTGCCGTGCTAAATTTCCTCACGCACCCTTGCAGGAGCTGGGCAAGTATTTGGCTGCCAGGGGATTGGTGGCTGCGGGACCGCAGACCCAGGCGCTGATAGGCTTGCCGCCATCGGTGGTGCCTACCAGTGCTGTGGTGCCCGATTGAATGGGCGTTAATGAGATGGCATTGGTGGTGGCGCTGGTGGCACCCCGCAAGGTGCTGGGGTTGCCGGTGACGGTGATGATGCCATTTGCATCGACAGACAAGCCAGACACATATTGCGATGTTTGGGTTGGACAAGCCGCGGGCAAAGCCGTGCTGACATCGGCTTGCGAAGCGGTGCTGACCACTTCTGACACAGCAGTTTTGCATTGTGTGGCGGCCAACAGCATTTCGGAAACTTTGGCGCGCACGGCATAGTCTTGGTACGCTGGCAATGCCAAGGAGCCTAAAACACCAATGATGGCAATGACCACCATGAGTTCGATCAAGGTAAATCCGCGAAAGTAATTGGAACGTGGCGCAGTCATGGTGGTCCTAGGTAAAGAATAATTTTATCTCGAAGGACTTCATTAGGCCGTAAAAAAGCCGACC
>CANGCI010000209.1 GCA_947451995.1 Comamonadaceae bacterium
AATTTTAAAACCTTAAGTATTAAAGCTGATTAACAAGGTATACTCTCGTTTTTACCGCGGGGTGGAGCAGTCTGGTAGCTCGTTGGGCTCATAACCCAAAGGTCGTTGGTTCAAATCCGGCCCCCGCAACCAAATTAAGCAGCAAATTCTTTTGCCCGCTGATTGAAAAAATGCCCACTTCGGTGGGCATTTTTTTTGGTCAAACGCTTCCGTGAAACACTTTCAAAAGTGGCAAGGCTGCTTCAGCTGCCAGTCACCATCTTGGTCAACTGTGCCAATGCCAGTGCAGTGGTGGCCTCTCGGACTGCTTGCCTGTCACCTGAGAAAACTTGGCGAATGCTGATGCATTGCGCAGGATTTCTAGAAGCCCATGCAAGCCAGACGGTGCCCACAGGCTTCTCAGGGCTGCCGCCCGTTGGACCGGCAACACCTGTGACAGCCACACTGAAGTTGGCCTTGGAGTGGGCTAAAGCGCCCAAAGCCATGGCTTTGGCCACCTCCTCGCTGACCGCGCCGTGCTGCTCAATCAGCGTGGCCGGTACACCCAGCATCTCCGTTTTGGCCTCGTTGGCGTAAGTCACAAAACCTCGTTCAAACCAAGCGCTGGAGCCCGACAGGCTGGTGCAACTGGCAGCAATCATGCCGCCGGTGCAACTTTCCGCTGTGGCCATGCATGCCTTTTGAGCCAACAGCGCTTGGGCAAGGTCTTCACAATGAAGTTGAATGAGGGCAGTCACCAGGCTCTCCAAAGTGCAAAGCAAAGAAGGGTGCAAAACGCAGCCACAAAATCGTCCAGCAAAATGCCAAAGGCACCCCGCCAGCCAAAACCTTTGAACAAACGATCGGCCCAAGCGACCGGGCCAGGTTTTGCCGCGTCGAAATAACGAAACAGCGCAAACGCAAAGCATTGCGTTAACAAAGTACTGGGTTGCAGTAACCAAAGGATGAGCCAAAACGCCAACACTTCATCCCAAACAATGGCCCCAGGATCAGCGATGCCCATGTTCTCTGCGGTCACTTTGCAGGCCCACCAACCCACCAAGGTGGACACAGCCAAAAAGAGGCACCACTCAAGTTGTGTGAAGTGCTCGTGAAAAACCCACCAACTGGCCCATGCCCACAAAGTGCCAACCGTGCCAGGCGCTTTAGGCGAAAGTCCTGAACCAAAGCCCAAGGCAATCCAATGCGCAGGGTGTTTTGCCATGAAGCCTGCAGTGGGTCTCATGCTGATTTGAAGTGATCAAAAGAGGAAAAGGTGTTCGGCATCACTTGGCCCTTTGCGTCTCGCAAAACCAAGTGGGGCGTGGCTGTGATGTGCCCGATTCGCGTGACCCGCGTTTGGGCGGTCTGGCTGGCCGCCGCAACAGCCGCTCGCTGATCAGGCGCTGCGGTAAAGACCAACTCGTAGTCATCACCACCGGACAAAGTCAGTGCCAACTGACTGCCGAGATCAAGCTGGTCGTGAAATTCTTTGGCGTTGAGACAGGCCAAGGTGCTGACCACTTGCTGTGTTTCGATCTCGGCACCCACACCGCTGGCTTTCAAAATGTGACCCAAATCGCCCAACAGACCGTCGCTGATGTCGGCTGCCGAATGCGCGATGTCGCGCAAAGCCATGCCCAATGCAACGCGTGGCGTGGGTTGTTCCATGCGCCATCGAGCGCTTTCAAAAACAGGCGCAGGCACTTTCATGTGACCTCGAAAAACTTCCAAGGCCAAGCGCGCATCGCCCAAATGACCGCTCACATAAATGTCATCACCCACTTGGGCACCGCTTCGAAGCAGGGCTTGAGACGCAGGCACTTCGCCCAAAACGGTGATGCAAATGTTCAAGGGGCCGCGTGTGGTGTCGCCGCCAATGAGGTCGATGTCGTGGGCGTCGGCCAAAGCCCAAAGGCCTTGCGAAAACTCAGACAGCCAATGCGGGTCCACTTGGGGCAATGACAGCGCCAACATGAAGGCCTTGGGTTTGGCGCCACAGGCTGCCAAATCACTCAAGTTCACGGCCAAGGCTTTGTGCCCCAAATGACGCGGGTTGACGGTGGAGAGAAAGTGTCGACCTTCGACCAGCATGTCACTGGAGATGGCCAATTGCTGGCCGGGTGTGACGCCCAACAATGCACAGTCGTCACCCACCCCCAGCGTGGCATGCCGCGCTGGCCGTTTGAAGAAGGTTTCGATCAGATCAAACTCACCCATAAACCCAAGCATAACCTCTGACAACCCCTGGCGGATCTGCACACCCTGAACAATTTAGGGCTGACAAAATGAGACAATTCGAACATGACCACCTACCGCATCGCCCCCTCACTTTTGTCTGCCGATTTTGCCCGCCTGGGTGAAGAAGTGCGCAATGTCATTGCCGCCGGCGCCGACTGGATTCACTACGACGTGATGGACAACCATTACGTACCCAACCTCACGTTTGGCCCCATGATTTGCCAGGCCCTCAAGCCGCATGCCAAAACAGCCGATGGCAAAGATGTGCCCATCGATGTGCACCTGATGGTGCAGCCGGTGGATGCCTTGGCCGCAGCCTTTGCCGATGCCGGCGCCGATCTGATCAGTTTTCATCCTGACGCATCAACGCATGTGCACCGCAGTGTTCAGGCGATCAAATCCAAAGGTTGCAAAGCTGGCGTGGTGTTCAATCCGGCTGAATCCTTGGATGTGTTGGAGTGGGTCATTGACGACATCGACCTGATCCTCATCATGTCGGTCAACCCAGGCTTTGGTGGCCAGAGCTTCATTGACAGCGCGCTTCGCAAAATTGAACAAGCCCGAAAGTGGATTGACAAATCGGGCAAAGACATCCGCTTGGAGGTGGATGGCGGCGTCAAAGTCGACAACATTCGCCGTGTGGCCGATGCCGGCGCCGACACCTTTGTGGCGGGCAGCGCCATTTTTGGCAAGCCCGATTACGCAGCCGTCATTCAAGCCATGCGCAAGGAATTGAGCGCAGGCTGACATTCTGCTTGGCCTGTGACCGACAGCTTTGTTACACTAAGCCTTCCATGATCCAAATTCATTCATTCTTCGCAGCAGTGCTGCCGGCCGTTTCGGGCCGGGGAGCCTGGTCTTGGCGTCAGCCAGTTTAAATTTGCCTAGAACCGGCAGCGGCATCGCTGCCACCCCAGTGTTCAAGCTTTTTCACTTGAACAAATGAATGAACCGGTTGGCCCCTTCTAACGCGCCCCTTGCGCACCCCGGCCCAACCATCCTGAACGGAGCTTCCGATCGTGATCACAGAACTTGAATTCAAAAGCCTGACGCAACAAGGCTTCAACCGCATTCCCCTCATGCTGGAGGCGTTTGCTGATTTAGAAACCCCGCTGTCCCTGTACCTCAAACTGGCGCATGCCAAAGATGGTGGCAAGTACAGCTTTTTGCTCGAGTCGGTGGTGGGTGGTGAGCGCTTTGGCCGCTACAGCTTCATTGGCTTGCCCGCCAAAACCTTTTTGCAAGCCAGTGGCTTTGGTGCAGCGGCCAAGACCGAAGTCGTCACCGATGGCGTGGTGGTGGAAACGGCGTCAGGCAACCCCCTCGATTTCATCGAGCAATATCAAAAGCGATTCAAGGTGGCGCTGCGCCCAGGTTTGCCACGGTTTTGTGGTGGCTTGGCAGGCTATTTCGGTTACGACGCTGTTCGCTACATTGAGAAAAAGCTCGAAAAAACATGTCCGCCTGACACCTTGGGTACGCCCGACATTTTGTTGCTGCAATGCGAAGAGTTGGCCGTGATCGACAACCTGTCGGGCAAGCTTTATTTGATCGTGTATGCCGACCCTGGCGTGACCGAGGCGTATTCAAAAGCCAAGAAGCGTTTGCGCGAACTCAAAGAATTGTTGAAGTACTCTGTTAGCGCGCCCGTGGTGAACTCCACACAAACGCATCCTGCAGAACGCGACTTCAAAAAAGAAGACTATTTGAAAGCAGTGCTGGAAGCCAAAGAGTTGATCGCCGCAGGCGACTTCATGCAGGTGCAAGTAGGCCAACGCATCAAGAAGCGCTACACCGAAAGCCC
>CANGCI010000210.1 GCA_947451995.1 Comamonadaceae bacterium
ACCACCGTGGCCCAACTGATCGCGGCCGCCAAAGCCAAGCCAGGTCAAATTGCATTTGCAAGTCCAGGCAACGGTTCAACCCCTCACATGGCCGTTGAATTTTTTGCCAAGGCCGCAGGCATTGACTTGCAGCACATTCCCTACAAGGGTGGCTCACCTGCCATCACGGATGCGATTGGAGGACAGTTGCCTTTGGTGGCCGTGAATGCCTTGGAAGTATTACCCCATGCAAAAAGTGGCAAGTTGAAAGTGTTGGCTGTTTTGAGCCCCACACGCAGCGCCATTTACCCTGACGTACCCACCATCGCGGAATCTGGATTTCCTGGTTTTGAAGCCTCGGTTTGGTACGGCGTGGTAGCGCCTGCGGCAACCCCCAAGCCTGTGGTGCAAAAGTTGCATGCTGAAATTCAAAAAGCATTGCAAACCAAAGAAGTGAAAGAACGCATGAATGCTGTGGGTGGCGAAGTCATTCCCGGTTCTTCAGAAATGTTTGCCAACTTGATTCGAAGTGAACGTCAACGCTACGAAAAGTTGGTGCGTGAAGCCAACATCAAACCCGATTAATCATTGAACTGAGTGAGTATCTAAATGGAATTTCAAAAGACCCCCGGCTGGCTGGATTGGTATTCAGGCCCCAGCAAACCCAAATTCAAATTGCCCGAAGGTGCTGTGGATGCGCATTGCCACGTCTTCGGCCCTGGCGCTGAATTTCCTTATGCACCAGAGCGCAAGTACACACCCTGCGATGCCTCTAAGCAGCAGTTGTTCGCATTGCGTGATCACCTGGGTTTTTCTCGCAACATTGTGGTGGGTGCAAGCTGCCACGGTTCGGACAACCGCGCAACGGTCGATGCCTTACTTCACTCGAATGGCAAGGCACGAGGCGTGGCCACGGTCAAGCGCAGCGTTACGGATGAAGAATTGCAAGCCATGCACGAAGCAGGTGTGCGCGGCGTGCGCTTCAACTTTGTTAAACGGTTGGTGGACTTCACACCCAAAGATGAGTTGATGGAAATTGCGGGCCGCATTGCCAAGCTGGGCTGGCATGTGGTGATTTACTTTGAAGCCGTGGACTTGCCGGAGTTGTGGGACTTTTTCACAGGCTTGCCAACCGTGGTGGTGGTCGATCACATGGGTACGCCCGATGTGAAATTGCCAGTGGATGGCCCACAATTTCAGTTGTTTTTGAAATTCATGCGTGAGCACAACAATGTTTGGTGCAAGGTCACTTGCCCTGAGCGTTTGTCGGTGACCGGCTCGCCTGCCTTGAATGGTGAGCAAAACGCCTACCAAGATGTGGTGCCTTTTGCCAAAGCCATCGTTGATGAATTTCCCGACCGCGTGTTGTGGGGAACCGATTGGCCACACCCCAATTTGAAAAAGCACATGCCAGACGATGGCTTGTTGGTCGACTTCATTCCGCACATTGCCACCACGCCAGAGTTGCAGAAAAAGTTGCTGGTCAATAACCCAATGCGTTTGTACTGGCCTGAGGAGAACCTTTAATGGCGCTCGACAAACCTTATTTGGATGTGCCCGGCACCATCATTTTTGATGCCGAGCAAAGCCGCAAAGGCTATTGGATCAACCAATTTTGCATGTCCCTCATGAAGGCCGAAAACCGTGAACGTTTCAAGGCCAATGAACGTGCTTATTTGGACGAGTGGCAGATGACCGAAGAACAAAAGCAAGCGGTCATGGCACGCGACTTGAACTGGTGCATGCGCACGGGCGGCAACATTTATTTCTTGGCCAAAATTGGTGCCACCGATGGGAAGAGCTTCCAGCAAATGGCGGGCTCAATGACCGGCATGACAGAAGAGGAGTACCGTAACATGATGATCAGCGGTGGCCGCTCTGTTGAAGGCAACCGTTTTGTAGGTGAGAACGGTGATGCACAAGCGCAAAACCAACCTCAAGGCTCTGCCGGTAAGAAAGCAAATTGACCATGGCCAAAATTACAGCTTCCGTTTTCACATCACACGTTCCAGCCATCGGTGCCGCCCTTGATTTGGGCAAAACCCAAGAGCCTTATTGGCAACCTGTTTTCAAGGGTTACGAGTACGGCAAACAATGGATGAAGGACAACAAGCCCGATGTGATTTTCTTGGTCTACAACGACCATGCCACCGCTTTCAGCCTCGACTTCATTCCGACGTTTGCCATTGGCACGGCGGCACAGTTTCAGCCGGCGGATGAAGGCTGGGGTCCGCGCCCCGTGCCTGTTGTGCAAGGGCATCCTGAATTGGCCTCGCACATTGCGCAATCGGTCATTCAACAAGACTTTGACCTCACCATCGTTAACAAGATGGACGTCGACCATGGCCTGACTGTGCCTTTGTCTTTGATGTGTGGCCAACCGCCCGCCGATCATTTTGAATGGCCATGCCCCGTCATTCCGTTTGCCGTCAATGTGGTGCAGTACCCTGTGCCCAGTGGTCAGCGTTGCTTCAATTTAGGCAAAGCCATTCGCAAAGCCATTGAAAGCTACGACCAAGACATCAATGTGCACATCTGGGGCACGGGTGGCATGAGTCATCAACTTCAAGGCGCGCGCGCAGGCTTGATCAACAAAGACTTTGACAATGCATTCTTAGACAAGCTGATCAGTGACCCCCAAGGCGCCGCTGACATTTCGCACATCGACTATGTGCGCGAGGCTGGCAGCGAAGGCATCGAGTTGGTAATGTGGCTCATTGCCCGCGGCGCCATGAACGATGTGACAGGTGGCAAAGCCCCTGAACTGAAACAACGCTTTTATCATGTGCCTGCTTCCAACACGGCGGTGGGTCATGTGATCTTGGAAAACAAATTTTGAACTGAGGAAATTGATCATGTCTAAAACAATCAAAGTTGCGCTTGCCGGAGCGGGTGCATTTGGTATCAAGCACTTGGATGGCATTAAGAACATCGATGGCGTTGAAGTGGTGTCATTGATTGGCCGTGAATTCGCCAAAACCAAAGAGGTGGCCGACAAATACGGCATCGGCCATGTCACCACCGATTTGGCTGACAGTTTGGCTTTGCCAGAAGTGGATGCTGTGATTTTGTGCACGCCAACGCAAATGCACGCATCTCAGTCCATTGCTTGTTTGAAGGCGGGCAAACACGTTCAGGTCGAAATTCCATTGGCTGACAGCTGGAAAGATGCTGAAGAAGTGGTGCGTTTGGCCAAGGAGACAGGCAAGGTGGCCATGTGCGGTCATACACGTCGCTTCAATCCCAGCCACCAATGGGTCAACAAAAAGATCAAGGCCGGTGAGTTCAACATCCAGCAGATGGATGTTCAAACGTACTTCTTCCGCCGCACCAACATGAATGCTTTGGGCCAAGCTCGCAGCTGGACCGATCACTTGCTGTGGCACCACGCTGCCCACACGGTTGATTTGTTTGCTTACCAAGCGGGCAGCCCCATTGTCAAAGCCAATGCGGTTCAAGGCCCCATTCATCCCACTCTGGGCATTGCCATGGACATGAGCATTCAATTGCAAGCGGCCAACGGTGCCATCTGCACATTGAGTTTGTCGTTCAACAACGATGGTCCTTTGGGGACGTACTTCCGTTACATCGGCGACACAGGCACTTACTTGGCCCGTTATGACGATTTGTACACAGGCAAAGAAGAGCAAATTGATGTGTCGAAAGTGGACGTTTCCATGAACGGCATTGAATTGCAAGACCGCGAATTTTTTGCGGCCATCAAGGAAGGTCGCGAGCCCAAGTCCAGCGTGGCACAAGTGCTGCCTTGCTACAAGGTCTTGCACGACCTCGAGTTGCAATTGAACGCTTGATATTCTGATCAAGCCCGGAGGCAATCGACAGGCCATCTCCTGCGTAAGGGGATGGCCTGTTGACGTTTTGGCAGATTTCATTTGATAATTAACCAAGTGGTACATTCATCAAATGACAAAAGTTTCTCTTTCTGCAGCACGCAAAACCAGCACCAGTC
>CANGCI010000211.1 GCA_947451995.1 Comamonadaceae bacterium
CCAAGAAGGCTCGCGTATTTTTTACGAACCCTTGGCTGCATGGGATCACGATGGCAACATGGTCACCATCTTGGCCGCTGAAGTGCCATCATTGGCCAACGGTGGTGTTTCTAAGGATGGCAAAACCATCACTTGGAAACTCAAAAAGAACGTTCAGTGGCACGATGGCAAACCTTTCACAGCCGATGACGTGGTCTTCACTGCTGCTTACGCTGCCGATCCTGCAACTTCGGCCTACACCAATGGCTCCTACAAGGATGTCAAGGTCACCAAGGTGGACTCGCACACGGTGAAGGTGGAATACCAAAAACCCTCGCCATTCTGGGCCGACCCCTTTGTCAGCGCAGCTGGCATGATCATTCCCAAGCACATCTTTGAAAATTACAAAGGTGCCGCATCACGCGACGCGCCAGGTAACCTGAAGCCCGTCGGTACAGGTCCTTACAAGTTCACCGATTTCAAACCCGGAGACATGCTGCGTGGTGTGATCAATACCAACTACCACGAAGCCAATCGTCCTTACTTCGACAGCATTGAGATGAAGGGTGGCGGTGATGCCGTTTCTGCAGCCCGTGCAGTCTTGCAAACAGGTGAATACGACTACGCTTGGAATTTGCAAGTGGAAGATGAATTGCTTTTACGCCTTGAACAAGGCGGTAAAGGCAAGACCAACATTGTCCCAGGCGGCAACATTGAGTTCATTCAATTGAACATGGCCGATCCTTGGACGGAAATCGATGGCGAGCGCGCTCACCCCAAGTCCAAGCACCCCATCTTGTCAGAGTTTGCCGTTCGTCAGGCCATTTCATTGGTTGTTGACCGTGATGGCGTTCAAAAGTACATCTATGGCCGTACAGGCATTGCAACGTCCAATTTCTTGAACAACCCTCAACGCTTTGTTTCCAAAAATACCAAGTTTGAGTTCAACATCGACAAAGCCAACCAAGTGTTGGAAGCCGCTGGCTGGAAAAAAGGTGCCGATGGCATTCGCGAAAAAGGTGGCAAGAAATTGAAGTTTGTGTTCTCTACTTCAATCAACGGCCCACGTCAAAAAACTCAGCAAATCATCAAGCAGGCCGCTCAAAAGGCTGGCATTGACATGGAGTTGAAATCGGTTCCAGCATCGGTTTACTTCTCATCCGATCCAGCCAACCCCGACACTTACACCAAGTTCTTTGCGGACATTCAGATGTTCACAACCACTATGCCGCAACCCGATCCTGAAGTGTTCATGAACCAGTACATCAGCTCGGAGTTTGCAACCAAAGCCAACAAGTGGTTGGGCAGAAACTCAACCCGCTACAACAATCCCGAATACGACAAAACGTATTTGGCAGCCCAATCCGAAATGGACCCCGTCAAGCGCGCAGCCTTGTTCGTGAAGATGAATGACATGCCCGTCAACGACATTGCCATCATTCCTTTGGTGTACCGTCCGCGCACAGCCGGTGTGCTCAACACCTTGGTGGCGCCTTTGTCGGGTTGGGACAA
Organism: Comamonadaceae bacterium; assembly: GCA_947451995.1. Taxonomy (GTDB): domain Bacteria; phylum Pseudomonadota; class Gammaproteobacteria; order Burkholderiales; family Burkholderiaceae_C; genus Limnohabitans_A. The sequence goes on from CANGCI010000211.1 coordinate 1,492, forward strand.
TGACCTGTGGTTGTTGAAAGATTGGTACAAGACCACCTAAGTAAGGTTTTATGTTTCGTTACATCCTGCGGCGATTGATGATCGCCGTGCCCAGCTTGCTGGGCATTAGTTTGGTGTTGTTTTCCGTATTGGCCTTGGCACCGGGTGATCCGTTTTCGGAGTTGGTTTCCAACCCGAACATACCGCCCGAAGTGGCCATGGCCTTGCGCGAAAAATTTGGTCTGAACGACCCGCTCATGGTTCGCTATTGGAACTGGCTCACGGCCATGCTCCATGGCGACTGGGGCTATTCGTTCATCAGCCGCATCAACGTTGAAACCCTCATCTTGCAACGCATTCCAGTCACCTTGCTGGTGATTGGATCGTCGCAATTGTTGGCCTTGTGCATTGCCATTCCGGTGGGCGTGTATGCGGCCACGCGGCCCTATTCTTTGTTTGACCAAATTGCCAGCACCTTGGCCTTCATTGGTTTTTCATTGCCAACGTTTTTCACGGGCATTTTGTTGATTTTGTTTTTCAGCATCCGCTTAGACTGGCTGCCGTTTGTGTACCGCGCAGATATTTCAGAAACAGGTTTCAGTTTTTACTGGGAACATTTCAAGCAAATGATCATGCCTGTCACCGTTTTGGGCTTGTTCCAGGCGGGTGCTTGGACACGTTATGTGCGATCTGCGGTGCTGGATGTGATTCGTTTGGATTACGTCACCACAGCGCGTTCCAAAGGCTTGGCTGAAAAAGTGGTGATCACCAAACACGTGTTGCGCAATGCGCTCATTCCGGTTGTGACTTTGGTCGCTTTGCAAATGCCCGCCATCTTTGGCGGTGCCATTGTCACAGAGCAAATTTTCCGAATTCCTGGCATCGGTTCACTCATCATCAGTTCGATGTTGGCCAACGACACACCCGTTGTCATGGCAGTGACCTTTGTTTTCTCCACGTTGGTGATTGCGTGTAATCTTTTGGCAGATATTTTGTATGGCTGGCTCGACCCTCGCATCTCCTTCAACTGATGCCAAGGCCTCTGGGGCCAAAGCAGCAGTTCACTCGCCAGGCAAAGAAGCTTGGCGTCGTTTCAAGCGTCACAAATTGGCTGTGTTGTGCACAGTGGTGCTGAGCATCATTGTGCTGGCCGTTTTGCTAGGGCCTTGGTTGTGGCGTGTGCCCATCAATGAAATTGATTTTGGCGCACGCATGCAAGGCCCATCCTGGGCACATCCACTGGGAACAGACGATTTAGGTCAAGATTTGTTGGCGCGTATTTTGTACGGTGGCCGCATCTCTTTGGCTGTTGGCTTGGCGGCCATGCTGATTGCCATCAGTGTGGGCGTGGTGGTGGGCGCTGTGGCAGGGATGTCCAAAGGTCCCGTCGATGTGTTTCTCATGTGGGTCACCGATTTGTTCTTGTCTTTGCCTCAGTTGCCTTTGCTGCTCCTGATTTTTTATTTGTTCAACGACACGCTGAAAAAATTGATTGGCCCTGAAGCCGGTGTTTTCATCTTGGTGGTTGCCGTGATTGGCGGCTTGCGTTGGATGCCTGTGGCGCGTTTGGTTCGTGCGCAGTTTCTCACTTTGCGTGAAAAAGAATTTGTGGAGGCGGCCCGTGCCTTGGGTGCCAGCAAGTGGCGTCAAGTGACCGTGCACATTTTGCCCAACGCCATGGGGCCGGTCATTGTGGCGGCCACCATTGATGTGGCTGCGGCCATCATTGCCGAATCCACCTTGTCATTTTTAGGTCTGGGTTTCCCCCCCGACATTCCCACATGGGGACGCATCTTGTTTGATGCCAAAGATCACATGGACGTTGCCGTTCATTGGGCTTTATTTCCTGGCGCGCTGATTTTCATCACTGTGCTCACCATCAATTACATAGGCGACGGTTTGCGCGATGCCTATGATCCACGCCGTGTGCTGTAAAGAGGTTTCTGAATGTCCAACCCCTTGTTGCGAGTTCAAGACCTGAAGGTGCACTTTGACACCGATGATGGTGTCTTGCATGCTGTTGATGGTGTGAACTTTCACATTGACCGCAGCGAAACTTTGGGTGTCGTGGGCGAGTCGGGCTGCGGCAAAAGCGTCACAGCCATGACCATCATGAAGTTGTTGGCCATGCCGCCTGGCCGCATTGCCAATGGCCAAATTTGGTTTGAAGGGCAAGACTTGGTTCAAGCGGATGCGCAAGCCATGCGCAGTTTGCGTGCCAAAGAAATTGCCATGATCTTTCAAGAGCCCATGACCTCACTCAACCCCGTATTGAGTGTGGGTGAGCAAATTGCCGAATCCTTGCGCTTGCACGAAGGCCTTACACCCAAGCAAGCCCTGGTTCAAGCCACTGAAATGCTTCGCTTGGTCAACATTCCCAAGCCCGAACAGCGTGTCAATGACTATCCGCACCAGTTTTCGGGCGGCATGCGACAACGCGTCATGATTGCCATGGCCTTGGCCTGCAA
>CANGCI010000212.1 GCA_947451995.1 Comamonadaceae bacterium
ACTTCGCACTTCGTTGGACAGCAAGCCCTCACGCAAAGCAGATGCATCGCCATTGAAGACCACCGCATCGGCTGGAATTTCTTCGCCGCTGCTCAAGCGAACGCCAGAGACGCGACCTTGCCTTTGCAAAATTTGGCTGCAAGCAGCGTTGTATCTAAACTGCGCACCCCGCGCCTGTGACAAACGTGCCAAGGCTGCAGACAACGAGGTCATGCCACCTTTGGCCGACCAGACGCCGGCCATCTCAACTTGGGCAATCAACAACAAGGTAGCGGGGGCTTCCCAAGGGGAAGAACCACAGTAAGTGGCATAACGCGCAAACAACTGGCGCAAGCGCTCATCTTTGAATTGCAGGCACATCTGCTGCCAAAGGGTTCGCATGGGCCCCAATTGCGCCAACTGTCCCAAGCCCTGGGGACCCAATCGGGTCATCAGCGACAACATGTTGGGCCGCGCGGAACGGATGACAGGCCCTTCCAGGTTGCGGTAAGTTGCTTGTGCAGTTTGACAAAATTTTCGAAACAGCAAAGCTTCAGAGGGGCTGGACCATTTTTCGATGTTGGCTTCACTCTCTTGCGCGTTGGCAGACAAATCAAGCTGACTGCCATCTGGCCAAAAATGCCTGGCCAACACCGACAAGGGTGTGAGCGAGAGTTCTTGTGACAGGCTGGTGCCCACCTCTTGAAACAATTCGTCAAAAACCCAGCGCATGGTGAAAACCGTTGGGCCACTGTCAATTTTGGCGCCTTGCACCTCGCGGGTATGAACCTTGCCACCGGGTACCGATGAGGTCTCCAGAACGGTCACGTCGTAGCCGTGGTGTGACAAGCGCAAAGCACTGGTCAAGCCCCCCATGCCTGCGCCCACAATGACCACCCTTTGTTTAGACATGGGCCGCCTCTTGCTCACTCGAGTTGGCAGCCAACTTGGTTTGCACAGCGTCCATGCCCAGGTCATCACCAAAATCTTTTTCCATCCACTGGCCACTCATGCCCAGCACCTGCATGTGAACAAACAAGGATTCAGAGAAGAAATCGTTTTTGTAGGCCGCTGTGATGGCCGTTTGATGCGAGCCCTGAAATGCGTAGTCACGCATGGCTTGTTGGTCTTGCCACAAACTGAAGGTGCATTGCCTCACGAGGGGGATTTCTCCCAAGCCCATCGACAACAAACAGCCTTTTGAATTTTGCAAATCTGCCTGTGCTGCTGGGGCATAGCGCCAAAAAGACATGGTCTTAGATGGCACGATGCTGGCCCGCGTTAAGACGGCCAAAGGTTGGGCCTTGTTGCCGGACAAGACCGCGCCGTACTTGCGACTGACTTCATCGGTCAATGGCCATTTCGCTTGATCCCACTCGCCGCGTGCCGAGGTTACGGCAAGCAGACCACACCAACTTTCACGGGCTTTTTCGCGCATGGCACTGACGTGGGGGCCTTGCAAAAATTTAAGCGCCGAATCGGTGTTTCTAAAACGGCAAACCAATCCTTGATGTGAAGGGCTGGGCCGAATGCTAAAGCCACCGGCATGACCACTGCCCATCACTTTGGCAAATAACAAGCCTGGCACCTGCTTCAACGCTGAGGGGCCGGCCACCAGCCGCATCCATCCCCAACTGCGGTGCTGACGCACGTAGTCCACCAGCACGATCACAACCACGCCTGAGACGTCAGTGTTGACAAATTCAAGCGTGTTCATGAATGTACTTATTTGGTTGCAACCGTGGTGGCGGTCACCTCGGATTGACCACCCAGCTCTGGGAAGTCTTTGGCCATCTTGGCGCCATTCAAAGGTTTGTAAGCACCTTGGTGGCACGTGGCGCAATTGACCTTGGCCACATCGCCCAGTTCACCCTTGCGGTGCGCAGGGAAGGTGTCTGTCAAGGACTCCATGTAGTCCTTGTTCAAATCACGGGCCATGCGAATGCCATACCAAGCCGTTGCACGTTGTGGCGGATTGCCTTTCCAACTCACAAACGACTGGGTGTTGTGACAGTACGTACAGTTCACACCCAAAGAGGTGGACATGTGCGTCATCAAACCGTAGGTCCACTCAGCTTGCTTGATCGATTGATTGTTACCCGCTGGCAATGCGGTTGTGGCACCTACGCGAATGTTTTGCGCACCCAACAAGAACGGCGTGAAAGGGTCATTGGGCAGTGAGCTCAAGTTGACCACTTTGGAAGGTTCGTTCTGCCCTGCCTTGTCGCCCATGAAGTTAGAGCCATAAGGTTGGTGATTGGCCTTGAACCAAATTTCTTTGGGCACAGGCTGACCACGGTGACAGGTATAGCAAGTGACGCCTGTTGCACTCACGTGCGGCTGCCAATCTTTGTTGATGTGGCGTGTCATTTCCACCATGCGTCTTGCCACCACCTTGGTGTACTTGCTGTCTTCTGCAAAATTAGCAGGGTTGTGACAGTACAAGCAACCTTGTTCAGGCGGCGCCACCCACGATGACATGGACACCATCAAGCGTGTGAATTGACCCACACTCAAATCGCCCAAGACCTTGACGTTTTTGTAAACCGATGAAGCTTTGGGACCGGATGGATCGCCTGCAGGCAAAGCAAAAGGTGCCACATGCTTTTCAGCATTTTCTTCAAGGGTGGTGGGGTTGTAAATTTGCACCATGCCTGTACCGCGATAGCCGCGCTGTACAGATTCCATCGGCGGTCTTTCACAAGCCGACAGTAGCAAGGCCACCACGAGCAACAGCAGCCCGTGAAAGCCTTTGCGAAATGCATGCATTCCCGATGTCATTGAATGGTTCATGGCTTAACTCCTGTGGCCAAAGAAGGATCCATCACCATGGGGAACACTTCAGGGTATGGGGGTGCGACGCCATGCTTGATGGCCCAGAGGTACCAGTTGTCCACCACAGTACCTGTCAGCAAAATGCCAATACCACCTGTGATGGGGCACAACACCGCAAACCACCAAGCCCAGCGGTGAATGGATTCCATCGTGGCATTAAAGCCCATGGTCCAACGCCAGAACAAGGCAGCACGCTCAGAGGCTGTACCGCGATCGGTGATTTGTTCAATCTCGCGTTCGCCGCCAAACCGAGTGACCGCCAAAATGGTGGCACCGTGCATGGCAAACAGCAAAGCTGAGCCATACAAGAAGACAATCGACAAGGCGTGGAACGGGTTGTAGAAAAGATTGCCGTAACGCAATGAAAATGCGGCCGTCCAATCCAGGTGCGGGAAGATACCGTAAGGCACAGCCTCACCCCATGAACCCATCAAGATGGGACGGAACAAGCCCAATACCAGGTACAACCAGATGGCTGCAGCAAAAGCCCAGGCCACGTGTGTGCCCATGCCCAACTCGCGAGCACGGCGATACGTACGCGCCCACCAGAGGAACAATGACGCAGTGAGGAATACGCCGGTGATGAGCCACCAACCCCCTTGATTGAGCGGCGGCATTTGCAAGCCATAACTTGGCGGTGGCGGTTCTAGGGCCAACCAAAACAGCTGACGGATGAATTGAATGGGATCGTAGTTGACGGAGGCCAACATGTTGAAGCCAATGGTGACAAAGGCAATCAAGCCACACACCAATGAAGCAAGGCCCAGGCCGCCCAAGTAAATGGGACCCAGTTGGGCATTGCCAATTTTGCCAATCCAGTAATTAAGGACAGGCTCACCCAAACGCGGGCTATTGCCCTGACCTAACTCAACGCCATGGTGAATAGGGCCAACGGCTTGAACGGTGGTGAACAGGTTTTGATATTGCGGCATCTTTTCGCTCCTGTTTATTTGGTCACCGGCCACTGCGACCAGATAGGAAGGTTCAACCACCAGCTCCACCATTCAGGCCAGCCTTTGCTCCAGAAGGGGCCGCTCAGCACAATGCACAAGGCACTGAAAAGAACGGCGGCCAGTGCCAAGAACAGACCCAAACGGTGAATGCCCAAGGTACCAATGGAGTA
>CANGCI010000213.1 GCA_947451995.1 Comamonadaceae bacterium
ATAAAATCTCCTTTTTCCACAACCCTCAGAGGGAACCATGAGCGATATCGAAGCACGTGTCAAAAAAATCATTGCTGAACAACTCGGCGTTGAAGAGTCACAAGTCACACCAGAGAAAGCATTCGTTGCCGACTTGGGCGCAGACTCACTGGACACAGTAGAGCTGGTAATGGCGTTAGAAGACGAATTTGGAATTGAAATTCCAGACGAAGACGCTGAAAAGATCACCACTGTCAAAGCGGCGATCGACTACGCCCAAAGCAAAAAGGCTTGATCTGAGATGACCCGTCGTCGCGTCGTTGTCACGGGCCTGGGTTGTATCAGCCCCGTTGGAAATACGGTGGCGGACGCATGGGCCAATCTCTTGGCAGGCCAATCTGGTATTGGTCTGATCTCTAAATTTGATACCTCCGCTTTCTCTTGCCGCATCGCAGGAGAGGTGAAGGGCTTCAATTTGGAACAGTACATCAGCGCCAAAGAAGCGCGCACGATGGACACCTTCATTCATTTCGGCATTGCTGCAGCGGTACAAGCTGTAGAAGATGCCGGCTTGCCTACGGGCGAGGCTTTGGACGACGAGTTGGCCACACGCATTGCTTGCGTGATTGGTTCTGGCATCGGTGGTTTGCCCATGATTGAGCAAACCCATGTCGAGTACACCGCTCGCGGCCCACGCCGAATCTCTCCTTTCTTTGTGCCAGCTTCCATCATCAACATGATTGCTGGCCATGTTTCCATGCGTTTTGGTTTCAAAGGTCCCAATTTGGCCGTTGTCACCGCCTGTACCACCGGTCTCCACTGCATTGGCGAAGGCAGCCGCATGATTGAGTACGGTGATGCAGACGTCGTGGTAGCGGGTGGTTCCGAAGCCACCATTTCGCCTTTGGGCTTGGGTGGCTTTGCCGCTATGCGCGCCCTGTCTACTCGCAACGACGATCCTGCAGCTGCTTCTCGTCCTTGGGACAAAGACCGCGACGGTTTTGTCTTGGGCGAAGGCGCGGGTGTCATGGTGCTTGAAGAATACGAGCATGCCAAAGCACGCGGCGCCAAAATTTATGCCGAAGTTTGTGGTTATGGCATGAGCGCCGATGCGGGTCACATGACTGCACCTAGCATGGACGGCCCACGCCGTGCCATGGTCTCGGCCATGCGCAATGCCGGCATCAACGCAGACCAAATCAATTACTTGAACGCACACGGTACGTCCACACCCTTGGGTGATGTGAATGAAACCAATGCCATCAAGGCGGCTTTGGGCGACCATGCCAAGAAAACTGTGGTCAGTTCAACCAAGTCAATGACCGGCCACTTGTTGGGTGGTGCAGGTGGCATTGAAAGTATTTTCACGGTGTTGGCTTTGCATCACCAAAAAGTGCCGCCCACCATCAACTTGGACAATCAAGACCCTGAGTGCGATTTGGATTACTGCGCCAACACCGCTCGCGATGTCAAGATTGACTACGCACTGAAAAACAACTTCGGTTTCGGTGGCACCAACGGCAGTTTGGTTTTCCGTCGGATCTAATTCAGTTGAATTCCAACGCCCCATCGGTTGACTTCCCGGTGGGGCGTTTTTTCATGAGCGTTTACATGGTGATGGCGTTCTCCATTGTCACCGCTGGCGCCTTGACCTACAGTTTTTTGTTTGGCGACTTTCAAGGGTGGCGCGCCAATTTGCTGTTGCTTGTTTGGGTTTTCGCCAGTGGCCTGTCAATGTGGGCAGTGAGGCAAGGTCAGTCACGCTGTTGGTTGTCTTGGAATGGCAATGTCTGGCATGAGTTGCCCATCAAAGCGTCCAACTTCTCGCCAGAAAATGTGTTGGACTGCGGCGTCACCGTTCATCTCGATATGCAGAGGCACATGCTGGTGTCATTGTACAACCCGAATGGTTTTCGCAAATGGTTTTGGGTCAGTCGAAAATCATTTCCTGAGCGTTGGCATGGCTTTCGTTGCGCTGTATATTCGCGTTCCGAATGAAGTCTCTTTCATTGAAAAATTTGGAGCGATCGTTTTCTATGAAATCATTGAATGCAAAAGCATCGGGTTCTGGGGTGTCGTTTTTCTTGGCATTGGCATGCGCCTTCAGTTTGCAAATGCCATTGATGGCCTCGGCGCAACAAGGCATGGTCAAAGGCTTGCCAGACTTCACAGAGTTGGTTGAGCAAGTTGGGCCCTCGGTGGTCAACATTCGCACTCTAGAGAAAGTCCGTGTACCGTCGCAAAACGGTGGCGGGATGGACGACGAAACACAGGATTTACTGCGTCGTTTCTTTGGCATTCCCATTCCCAACGTGCCCAATACACCCAACGCGCCCAGACAAGCGCCTAGGCAAGGTCGCACACCCGTGCCTGAAGAATCGCAACCACGGGGTGTCGGTTCTGGATTTGTACTGACCTCCGATGGTTTCATCATGACCAATGCCCATGTTGTCGATGGTGCCGATGAGGTGTTGGTGACCTTGACCGACAAGCGAGAGTTCAAGGCCAAATTGATTGGTGCAGACAAGCGCACAGACGTCGCTGTGGTGAAAATTCAGGCAACGGGTTTGCCCGCTGTCAAAGTCGGTGATGTGTCGCGACTCAAAGTAGGCGAGTGGGTGATGGCCATTGGCTCCCCATTTGGGTTAGACAACTCCGTGACGGCAGGTATTGTGAGTGCCAAGCAGCGCGATACGGGTGACTACTTGCCCTTCATTCAAACCGATGTGGCCATCAACCCTGGTAATTCGGGCGGCCCCTTGATCAACATGCGCGGTGAAGTGATCGGCATCAACAGTCAAATCTATTCCCGCTCAGGTGGATTCATGGGCATTTCTTTCGCCATTCCGATGGATGAAGCGATGCGTGTCAGTGAGCAGTTGCGGTCCAACGGGCGTGTCACGCGAGGTCGCATTGGTGTACAGATAGAGCCCGTCACCAAAGAGTTGGCCGAGTCGATCGGATTGGGCAAAGCGCAAGGCGCGCTGATCAACCGCATTGAATCAGGTGCGCCCGCCGACAAAGCGGGCTTGGAAGCGGGCGATGTGATCCTCAAAATTGATGGCAAGCAGATTGAGAAGTCGGCAGATCTGCCTCGTTTGGTGGGCAACACCAAACCCGGTACCAAAAGTACTTTAACGGTGTTCCGACGCGGCGCAACCAAAGAGATGAGCATCGTGATCGCTGAACTTGAACCTGAAAAGGTGGCCAAGCGCAGTTCGGAAATTGAAGAGAAGCCAAGGGCCAGCGCTTCAGCGCAAGGTTTGGGCTTGGTCGTGACGGAATTGACCGATGCTCAGAAAACAGAATTGAAACTCAAAGGCGGCGTGCGCGTTGAAAGCGTGCAAGAACAAGCCGCCAAAGCAGGATTGAGAGAGGGTGATGTGATTCTGGCCGTTGGCAATCACGAAGTGACGCAGATGAAAGAATTTGAGGCAGCTGTTGCCAAAATTGACAAGAACACGCCTGTCAGCGTGCTGTTCCGTAGGGGAGAGCTCACACGCTTTGCCTTGATTCGGCCGATTCGCTGATCTCTGGATTGTCAAGAGTCCCTTTTGAATCACAGGGTTTTCCAGAATTTAAAAATATTTTTTAGGTTTGTATTCACTAACTTTTTAAGGCTCTGTTTGTCAAAAATGGTTAAAATCTGAGCACTTGAACCAAGATTCATGGCGAAAAAAGCAGGAGTGTGTTCACGATGTGGGATGTCCCACATCAGTCCACCGGTGATCCACAGAACACCCACAAGTTATTCATCAAAGCCCACGCTAAATTGTGCATAACTTGTTAATAAGTTTTCTGTTGCGAGCTTGCAACGACCTGCAAAGTGCGATTTTGAGGCTGTACGTGTCTGGCTTTTTGCCTACAATGAAGTCCCAACTATCGCAGTTGCCATTGATTGTTGGTTCAGGGCGCGTCCTCATTCGACGCGCCCTTTTTTCTTG
>CANGCI010000214.1 GCA_947451995.1 Comamonadaceae bacterium
AATTCCATTTCAACCGCAACTACCCACCTACTGTCAACAGCGCAGCCGAGGCCGAATTTGCGCGCAAAGTGATGGAAGGCATTGTGGGCAAAGAGAACGTGCAAGTTCAAGAACCCACCATGGGCGCCGAAGACTTCTCGTTCATGTTGCAAGCCAAGCCTGGCGCCTATGTGTTCATTGCCAATGGCGACGGTTCACACCGCGAAATGGGCCATGGCGCAGGTCCTTGCATGCTGCACAACCCCAGCTACGACTTCAACGACGACCTCATTCCATTGGGCGGTACCTATTGGGTTGAATTGGCCACACAATGGTTGGCCAACCCCACTCAAAAGTAAAGTCCAGCGGTTCACCGCTTTTCCGGGTCAATTGATTTGACCTCACTTTTGAAGCCCTTCGGGGCTTCATTCATTTGGAGCTTTCATGACAAACATTCACGACGCATTTTCAAAGAGCTATGCAGAGGCTCGCCAAAAGTTTTTAAGCGCTGCACAACAAGCCGGCCTGCAAGTTGAATCCCACATTCATCCCGAAAAAGGCCGCGATGGCGAAGAGTTGGCCATGGACGTGGTGCGCGAAGGTCCTGCCGATGCCAAACAGGTCTTGCTGGTCAGCAGTGCCTGTCATGGCGTAGAAGGTTACTGCGGCAGTGGCGTGCAAATTGACGCCATGCGCAGTGCCGAATGGCACAAGGCGGTGGCACAAAGCGGTGTGGCGGTGGTTTACGTCCACGCCCTCAACCCCCATGGTTTCTCGCACGTGCGCCGCGTCACACAAGAAAATGTTGACCTGAATCGCAACTTCCACGACTTCAGCAAACCCCTGCCCGACAACACGGCCTACAAAGAAGTACAGCACCTGTTGTTGCCCGACGTATGGCCACCCAACGAAGCCAACATGCAGGCCACGATGCAATTCATTGCAACACACGGCATGCCCAAACTGCAAGCCGCGGTGTCACAAGGCCAGCATCACGATCCCAAGGGTTTGTTCTTTGGCGGTCAAGCCCCCACTTGGAGCAACCAAACCATTCGCAAAGTTCTCAAACAACAAGCAGGCAAAGCGCAAAAGTTGGCTTGGATTGATTTGCACACTGGCTTAGGCCCCAGCGGTGTGGGCGAACGCATCTATGCGGGCGCCAACGATGCAGCCGCCATTGAGCGCGCGCGCCAATGGTGGGGCAACATCACTTCCATTTACGATGGCACATCCTCATCTGCGTTCCTCACAGGCCTCATGTGGATGTCGGTGCAAGACGAATGCCCTCAAGCCGAATACACCGGCATTGCATTGGAATACGGCACACTGCCCATGAACGACATGCTGATGGCCCTGCGCGCCGACCACTGGCTGCACATTCACCCCGAGGCTTCAGAGGATTTGAAGAAAAGCATCAAAGCGCAAATTTTCAATGCCTTCTACACCGACACCGATGAATGGCGCGCGCAAATCATCACGCAAGCGCGAGACGCCATGTTCCAAGCACTCCAAGGTTTGAAATGAACAGCTCCTCCAAGCGCGTTCTGATTTTGGGTGGCACCGGCTTTGTGGGCCGCCATGTTTGCGAAAAGCTCACCCGCATGGGCTGCAGCATGACCGTCATCACGCGCCGCGCCAGCCAAGCGGCCGCCATTCAAAATTTACCGCGCGTGCGCGTTCTGGAAGGCGATGTGTACAACGGCGCTTTTCTGGCGCAATGCATGGCGCAACACGATGTGGTGATCAACCTCATTGCCATCTTGCATGGCTCTGAAGCGGCCTTTGACAAAGCGCATGTTCAGTTACCCCAAGTCATTGCACAGGCCTGCCTTGCCAGTGGCGTCAAACGCCTGATCCACATCAGCGCATTGGGCGCCAGCCTGGACGGACCTTCAACTTACCAGCGCAGCAAAGCCCAAGGCGAAGCCTTGCTCAAGCAAGCAGGTTTGGATTTAACGCTCTTGCAACCCAGCGTCATCTTTGGCGCAGACGACAAGTTCCTCAACCTGTTTGCCCAGTTGCAGCAAATTGCGCCTGTGGTGCCCTTGGCCGGCGCCAGCACGCGTTTTCAGCCGGTGTGGGTGGAAGATGTGGCATCGGCGGTGGCGCATTGCGTCATGGATGCCAAGACGCAAGGTCACACCTATGAAATTTGCGGACCCGAAACTTGGACATTGAAAGAATTGGTTCAAAAGTCCGGTCAATGGGCAGGCGTCAAAGGTGGCCGGGGTCGCTGGGTGTTTGGCATTCCTCACACCCTCGCGTGGCTACAAGCCCTCCTGATGGAATTAGCCCCTGGCCAACCCCTTATGAGCCGCGACAATCTGCGGTCGATGCAAGTCGACAACGTGTCATCCGGCAATGCCTTAAGCCTCAAAGAACTGAACATTCAAGCCAGCAGCGTCAGCAGCATCGCCCCGGGCTACTTGGGCTACAAAGGCGCTTGCACTAAACTGGATGTATTCCGCGCCAAAGGACGTCCATGAAACTTTTCATTGCCAACAAAAATTACTCCTCATGGTCCATGCGGCCATGGGTCATGCTCAATCAAGCAGGCATCCCCTTTGAAGAAGTGATGGTGCGCTTTGATGGCTTTGATGCGCAGTCCAAGTTCAAGCAAAGCTTGAAAGACATCAACCCCATAGGCAAAGTACCGGTGCTGGTCGATGGTGACTTGGCGGTTTGGGACACCTTGGCCATTGCCGAATACGCAGCCGAAAAATTCCCCGAGAAAAAACTCTGGCCTACCGCAGTGGCCGACCGCGCCCGTGCACGCAGCATTTGCGCCGAAATGCACAGCGGCTTCATGGGCATTCGCAGTGCATGCCCCATGAACATCGACGCCTACTTGCCAGAAATTGGCGCCTTGGCCTTGCGTGACAAAGAAGCAGTGCGCAATGATCTGAAGCGCATTGACACTTTGTTTGCGTCACTTTTGAAACAACACCAAGGCCCCATGTTGTTTGGCGAGTTCAGCATTCCCGATGCTTACTTCTCTCCGGTGGTGATGCGCATCAAAACCTATGCGCTGCCCGTCTCAGCAGAAACACAAGCCTACATCGAGCGCTTATGCGCCATGCCCGGCGTGAAAGCTTGGATCGACGATGCCTTGGCCGAAAAAGACTTCATCGATTTTGAAGAGCCATTCCGGACCAAGCCCTGAACACAGGATGCGCAACGACGCCAAAGCCTTCCGCGCTTCACTGAATCGACGCACACCATGACGATGCAAATTTTCAGTGTGGGCGGGGCTATTCGCGATGCCCTTCTGCGTCAGCCTGTCAAAGACAAAGATTGGGTGGTGGTGGGCGCAACGCCTGCTGACATGACGGCACTGGGCTATCAAACGGTAGGCAAAGATTTCCCTGTGTTTTTGCATCCGAAATCGCGCGAGGAATATGCCCTAGCGCGCACCGAGCGCAAAACCGCACCAGGCTACAAAGGCTTTGTGGTGCATGCCTCGCCCGATGTCACCTTAGAAGAAGACCTTGCAAGGCGAGACCTCACCATCAATGCCATGGCACTGCCAGAGGCGCATTCAGGCTTGCTGGATCCAGCATCGACGTCCAACTCAACGCAAACATTGGAAGACGTCTTCTCAGCACACGGCATTGACCCGTATCACGGTTGGCAAGATCTGAAAAACAAAACCCTCAGACACGTCACCACCGCCTTCCGCGAAGATCCTGTGCGCATCCTGCGACTGGCTCGCTTTGCTGCGCGCTTTCCAGAATTCAAAATTGCCCCTGAAACCCTGCAACTCATGCAAGACATGGTGCAAGCCGGCGAAGTTGAACATTTGGTACCCGAGCGGGTGTGGCAAGAATTGGCCAAAGGCCTGATGACGCACAAGCCCTCCCGCATGTTTGACGTACTGAAAGCCTGTGGTGCGCTGCAAGTTTTGTTGCCTGAAGTGAATGCTTTGTGGGGCGTGCCGCAGCGC
>CANGCI010000215.1 GCA_947451995.1 Comamonadaceae bacterium
AACAAGGCCAAAGGCACACCGGCCACCGTGGCCACCGAGAAAGATGTCATGACCACGCCCATGGCCCGGCCGCGTCGTTCGAATGGAATCACCTCGGCCACAATGGTTTGCGACAAAGCCATTAATACGCCGCCAAAGAAACCAGAAGCTACCCGCGCCACCATCAACCAGCCAAAGGAAGGCGCCAGACTGCACGCCAAGGCGGCAAGGCCAAACAAGGGGTAGAAGGTCAGCATCATTCGCTTGCGGCCCAAGCGGTCAATGTAGGTGGAGGCCAAAAATCCGGACAAGCCCGCTGAGAAGGTATAGGCCGACACCAAGAAGCCAAATTGACCCGCCGAAATGCCAAACAACTGCGTCAGTTGCGGCCCCAGTGGCATCATGATCATGAAGTCGAGCACGCTGGTGAATTGGATGCTGGCCAAAGTCAGCAAGAGCCAGCGCTCGCGTTGGGGCGTCAAAAGTGTCGTCATCTATGGTGTTCCTGAACCACTGACTCTATCATTCGTCCATGCATCTGGATGACTTGACACGCAATGCCCCTTTGGGTGGGCCATCGCAACACAGCCCTCAAAATTCAACGCGCGGCTTGGTGCTCATGGGCGGCGGCGCACGCACAGCTTATCAAGCAGGGGCCTTGCAGGCCTTGGCCCAATTGTTGGCTGCTGAGCAAACGTCAGGGCCTTCTGCCTCGGCCCTGAAAGCGGGTGCAACGCGTTTTCCTTTTCAAATTTTGGTCGGCACCTCCGCGGGTGCATTGAATGCCACGTACCTGGCCAGTCGCGCCATGGATGGGCTGGACGCCTTGAATGGCTTGGGTGAGTTCTGGCATGGTCTGCATTCGCACTTGGTGTACCACCTGCCCGATACACCATTGGCCAAGTTCAGCCGATGGGCCACCGCCTTGGGCGTTTCCTTGTCGGTGAGGCGGCAAGGTGCCGCATTGGACAGCATGCCCTTGGTCGACACCCTGCACCGCCGCATTGCCCTGAACAACATTGCACAAGCTTTGGACAGCGGCCATTTGAAAGCCTTGGCCGTGACGGCCTCCAGTTACACCACTGGTGTGCACTGGACCTTTTGCCAGACCCACGCGCAAATTGAACCCGCGGCTTGGAGCCGGCCGGGTCGCCGCGCTGAACTGCAAGACATCACCATCGAACACCTGATGGCGTCCAGTGCCATCCCTTTTTTGTTTCCAGCCACACCCCTTTGGGTCGATGGCAACATGGAATACTTTGGCGATGGCTCGATGCGGCAAAGCTCACCTTTGTCGCCCGCAGTTCACTTGGGCGCCAACAAAATATTGGCCATTGGGGTGGGGCAACCCCAACGCGGCCGCCTGGGTCAAACCCATGAAGGCCCCACGGCCAGTCGGCGCCCCAGCCTCGGCAACATTGCAGGGCACGCCATGGCCAGCGTCTTCAACGACACCTTGCTGGCCGATGTGGAGCAGGTGCAACGCGTGAACCAAAGCATCCAGCAACTCAAGCACCATTTAAGCGACCATCACAGCCCCGCCTTGGCGCAATCTTTGCCATTCCATGAAGTGGAGGTACTGGCCTTGCAGCCCAGCGCTTCCTTGGATGCCTTGGCGCAAGCCCATGTGCACGAACTGCCTCGCCCCGTGCGCCGAGTCTTAGAAGGCTTGGGGGCCTTGAAAGGCTCGGGTGCATCGCTCTCCAGTTACTTGCTGTTTGAGCCAGGCTTTTTACGCGCCTTGATGGCCTTGGGCGCACAAGATGTGATGCAGAGAAAAGAAGAACTTCTGGCTTTTTTTGCCGACTAAACCAAGCCCAGGGTTTCATTGCCGACGATGCGGTGCCATAATCGCACCCATCATTATTTTGGAGTTTGCTCCGTGGAAAGCCACCCTAGTTGGTAGCTTTCGAATGAAATGGTCTCTTTGCTGCACCCAGTGCCTCTTAAGTTTCACGCAAACGTCACTTAGCTGCCACTCACGCTCGTAGCATCTCTGCCAGTCGTTCGAAAGCTGCTTGACCCTTTTGCCGCCTTATCGAACACCTGGCTCCCCGTTTTATTGGGGGCTGAAGGAGATCTGCCATGCTCAACATTTTCACATTGGCCAACGGCCGCCTCGTCCAAGAAGAGATTGAATCTTTGGAAGAGTTGTCCAAGTTCCATCCCATTTGGGTGGACCTGGAGTCACCCACCGTTGAAGAAAAACGCTGGATCAAACAATACTATGGCCTGTCCATTCCAGAAGATGCGATGGACGAGGACATTGAGGAATCTGCGCGCTTTTACGAAGAAGACAACGGCGAGTTGCACATTCGCTCAGACTTTTTGATTGCCGACGAAGACGAACCCCGCACCGTGCGTTGTGCGTTCATCTTGAACCAACACAATGCCGACTTGCGCAGCCGCGGTGTCTTGTTTTCCATTCACGACGAAGACGTGCCCGTGTTCCGCTTGCTGCGTTTGCGTGCACGCCGTGCGCCGGGCTTGTTGGAAGACGCCAAAGAAGTGTTGCTGAAGTTGTTTGACGCCGACGCCGAGTACTCCGCCGACACGCTGGAAAACATTTACGACAAATTGGAAATTGCCGGCAAGCTGGTGCTGTCAGGCGACGTGACCGACGCCATGGCCGGCGAAGTGCTGGGCGCCATTGCGCGACAAGAAGATTTGAATGGCCGCATTCGCCGCAACGTGATGGACACCCGCCGTGCGGTGAGCTTCATGATGCGAAGCAAGATGCTGAATGCCGAACAGTTTGAAGAAGCGCGTCAAATTTTGCGCGACATCGACTCGCTCGACTCACACACCGAGTTCTTGTTTGAAAAGATCAACTTCTTGATGGACGCCACCGTGGGTTTCATCAACATCAACCAGAACAAGATCATCAAGATCTTCTCGGTGGCCAGCGTGGCTTTGCTGCCACCTACGCTCATTGCCAGCTTGTACGGCATGAACTTTCAGTACATGCCTGAGCTGTCGCAAACCTGGGGCTATCCGTATGCGCTTTGCCTGATGGTGGCCAGTGCGGTGGTGCCGATGTGGTATTTCCGCAGACGCGGTTGGTTGAAGTAAGCGACAGGGATTCGCCGCCATGTGGCGGCGAATCACGCTGTGGGCAATCGCTTTAAAAACGCCGACACAATGGCTGCGCTGTAAGGGCTGGCCACAGCCTTCACGAACTGGACAAAGTCGGTGTGCGCATCGTCATCTGCACGGTCAGACAAAGTTCGAACCACGGCCAAAGGAATGTCATACGCATGGCAAACCTGCGCCAACGCGGCGCCCTCCATCTCAACCGCCAATGCGTCAGCGATGTTGGATTGCAATCGTTGGCTTTCAGATGAACTCGACACAAATTGATCGCCACTGATGATGAGGCCCGTATGCACTTGAGCGTGTGGCAAGGCCAGCGCTGCACTTTCAATCAAGCACTGCGTCATGACATCGTCTGTTTGAAATCGCGCACGTCCCAACAAGGGCACCTCGTAGGGCGGAAACAGGGGCGACGCATTCATGTCATGTTGCAGCAACTCTTTGCCCACCACCACGTCGCCCACTTTGACATGCGGCGCCAATCCGCCCGCCACACCGGTGAACAAAATTCTGTGAACTTGGAATTTTTCAATCAGCACGGTGGCCGTGATGGCCGCCGCCACTTTGCCAATGCCAGACAACACCGCCACGACTGCATGACCGTTCAAATGGCCTCGCCAAAATTGACGTCCGGCCACCGTTTCGCAACTTGCATCTGACATCAGTGCCAGCACGGCCGACAACTCTTCCTGCATGGCCCCGATCAGGGCAATGCGCGGCACACGGTCACTTGGGGGCATCGCGCAACTCACGTCGCAGAATTTTGCCAACCGCTGTTTTGGGCAGCTCGGTTTTGAACTCGATCATTTTGGGCTGTTTG
>CANGCI010000216.1 GCA_947451995.1 Comamonadaceae bacterium
GACTGAAATTAAGTCTGAAACTAAGACTGAAGCGAAGCCCGAGGCCAAAGCTGAATCCAAACCAGAAGCCAAGCATGAGGTGAAGCCTGAAGCAAAGCCGGAAGTCAAAGCGGATACCAAAGCTGACCCCAAGACTGATAAAAAACCCGATGTCAAATCCGATAAAAAGTCGGAGACCAAATCAGAGTCCAAAGATGGAGCCAAGGCCAAAGCCTTGTTGGATGGCAAAGACGCTGCCAAGTCATCTGAGGCCGTGAGGTCTGTGGTGCAGGTGGGTGCTTTTGCGGATGCAGCCAAAGCCAAGGAAGCGCGCACGAAGTTGGAACAAGCAGGCTTGAAAACCTACACGCAGGAAGTTGATACCAAAGAAGGCAAACGCATTCGCGTTCGCGTTGGACCCTTTGCGACCAAAGAAGAAGCTGACAAAGCAGCTGAAAAAATTCGCAAACTGAACTTGCCCACTTCCGTCTTAAAGCTCTAAGCAAGGGCCAGACATGTCCTCCACCGATTGGATCCTACTGACCGTGCTTGCAGCATCTATGTTGGTAGGTGCGTGGCGCGGCTTGGTCTATGAGGTCTTGTCGGTCATGGGTTGGATTGCGGCTTTCTTGTTGGCCCAATGGTTGGCGCCTGAAGTTGCCGAAAAATTACCCATGCAAAGCTCTGGCGAAACCCTGCGATATGCGGCGGCATTCGTTTTGGTTTTCATTGCCAGTGTCTTTGCGGCGGGACTCATCTCTGCCCTGATGAAGCGTTTGATTTCTGCCGTAGGTTTGAGACCTGTGGACCGTATTTTGGGGGCCGTGTTTGGCCTGTTTCGTGGTTTGATCTTGCTTTTGGCTTTGAGTGTGGTCGTTCACATGACGGCACTGCAAGAGAGTGATTGGTGGCTCGAGTCCAAGGGAGCCCCCATGCTGATCACGATGCTCAAAGGCTTGCGCCCCATGTTGCCTGAAAAATTTGGGGCCTTTTTGCCCGTCTGAATGGATTGACTTATGTGTGGAATTGTTGGCGTTGCAAGCAACGCACCTGTGAACCAACTGATCTATGACGCGTTGCTGTTGTTGCAGCACCGTGGTCAAGATGCGGCAGGCATCGTGACGCAGATGGACCGCAAGTTTTACATGCACAAAGCCAAAGGCATGGTTCGCGACGTGTTCAGAACACGCAACATGCGTTCACTGCCCGGCAATTGTGGTTTGGGCCAAGTGCGCTATCCCACTGCAGGCAATGCCTTCAGTGAAGAAGAGGCGCAGCCTTTTTATGTGAATGCGCCGTTTGGTTTGGTCTTGGTGCACAACGGCAACTTGACCAATGCCAAAGCACTCAAGGCAGAATTGTTTTCAACCGATCACCGTCACATCAACACGGAAAGTGACTCGGAAGTTTTGCTCAATGTGCTCGCGCATGAGTTGGAAAAAACCACACGAGGCTTGCCGCTGACCCCGGCTGATGTCTTCAAGGCAGTGCAAGGCGTTCATCGCCGTGTGAAGGGGTCTTACGCTGTCATTGCCCTTATTGCCGGACACGGCTTGCTGGCATTCCGCGACCCCTTTGGCATTCGGCCTTTGTGCATTGGCAAAGGCAAAGACGGCACGTACATGTTGGCCAGCGAGTCGGTAGCACTCGAAGGCACACTGCATCAATTTGAGCGCAACATTGAACCGGGTGAGGCGGTGTTCATTGACATGCAAACCCAATTGCACAGTCAGCAATGCGCAGATGCGCCCCAACTGAGCCCGTGCATTTTTGAATACGTTTACTTGGCCCGTCCAGACTCCACCCTGGACGGCATTTCTGTTTACCAAGCGCGTTTGAATCTGGGTGAAACTTTGGCCAAGCGGGTCATTTCAACTGTTCCGCCTAGCGACATTGATGTGGTCATTCCCATTCCAGAATCGAGTCGACCCAGCGCCGCACAATTGGCGCAGTTGTTGGGCTTGCCTTACCGTGAAGGTTTTGTGAAAAACCGTTATGTGGGCCGCACGTTCATCATGCCGGGCCAGGCTGTTCGCAAAAAGTCAGTGCGTCAAAAACTCAATGTGATTGCCAGCGAATTCAAAGGCCGCAATGTTTTGTTGGTCGACGATTCCATTGTGCGCGGCACCACCAGCCGCGAAATTGTTCAAATGGCCAGAGAGGCCGGTGCGCGCAAGGTGTACATGGCCAGTGCTGCGCCGCCTGTGCGTTATCCCAATGTTTATGGCATTGACATGCCCACCTCCGACGAGCTGGTAGCGCACAATCGAACGGTCGACGAAATTCGCCAAATCATCGATTGCGATGCTTTGATTTACCAAGATGTAGACGCCATGAAGTTGGCAGTCGCCAATGCCGTCTTGCCGGGATTCCCCAAAGTCAAAGCTTTCGATGCCTCTTGCTTCGACGGTGTGTATGTCACAGGCGATGTCTCTGCAGAAGACATTGTGCGACTCAATGAAAATCGACCCTCGCAACAAGATGAATCGGAAGCAGACGCAGATCGTTCACGCTTGGCCTTGCCCAATGCCATCTAATTTCATTGCCCCCCTACAACCTGATAAGCAGCTAAGACCGACATGAGTCAACATCCTTTGCCCGACAATTTGCACATCGATACTTTGGCCGTTCGCGCTGCTGTAGACCGCAGCCAGTATGGTGAAAACTCAGAGGCGATGTATCTGACCAGTGGCTATGTGCAGCCCGATGCAGAAACTGCAGCGCGCCGTTTTGCAGGCGAGGAGGAGGGCTACACCTACGCTCGCTTGGGTAACCCCACTGTCAGCAGTTTTGAAATGCGCTTGGCGGCCTTGGAAGGTGCCGAGGCTTGCATCGCTACCTCGACGGGCATGTCCGCTATTTTGTTGATGTGCTTGGGCTTGCTCAAAAGTGGTGACCATGTCATCTGCTCACACTCCTTGTTTGGTTCCACCATCAAGTTGATTGGCAGCGAGTTTGCCAAATTTGGAGTGCACACCAGCTATGTGTCACAAACCAATGTGGCTGAGTGGAAAGCGGCCATGCAGCCCAATACTCGCCTGTTGTTTGCCGAGACACCCACCAACCCCTTGACCGATGTTTGTGACATTCAGGCCTTGGCAGACATCGCGCATGCTGGCAATGCTTTGTTGGTGGTCGACAATTGTTTTGCAACACCCATCTTGCAGCGTCCTTTAGCGATGGGTGCCGATTTAATCGTGCACTCGGGGACCAAGTACTTAGACGGTCAAGGTCGCGTCATGGCGGGTGCTTTGTGCGGCTCAAAAGCATTGATCGACGATGTCTTTGGACCTGTGATGCGCAGTGCGGGTATGACCTTGTCGCCTTTCAATGCCTGGGTGGTTTTGAAAGGCTTGGAGACGCTTGGCATTCGCATGCATGCGCAATCTCAACAAGCACTTGCACTGGCCCAATGGTTGGAAGCACAGCCGCAAGTGGCCCGTGTTTACTATCCTGGTTTGAAAAGCCATGCGCAACACGCGTTGGCCATGAAGCAGCAGTCGGGCTTGGGGGGCGCGGTGTTGTCCTTTGAAGTGAAAGCCAACTCGCCTGAGCAAGGTCGCGAGAATGCCTTCAAAGTCATGAACGCCACACGCACAGTTTCTTTGAGTACCAACTTGGGGGATGTGAAAACCTTGGTGGCCCATCCAGCCAGTACCTCGCATGGCCGTTTGTCCGAAGCACAACGGCAAGTGGCAGGTATTCAGCAAAGCTTGATCCGAGTGGCAGTGGGCCTGGAACATTTGGATGATTTGAAAGCTGATTTCATTCGCGGCTTTCAAGCCCTTTAATTTCGAAAACAACAACAATGTCGTCATCAAATCAACCGGTGCGCACACGCTTTGCGCCGTCGCCTACGGGCTTCATTCACTTGGGCAACATTCGCTCTGCCTTGTA
>CANGCI010000217.1 GCA_947451995.1 Comamonadaceae bacterium
AATGGTAGAAGCCGCGCCAGCCCGACAAGATGAGGGCAATGCCGCGGCCCGTGCGGCCGCCGCTGTGCATTTGCGCCACCCACCGGCGCACATGCAGGGTTTGAACTTGTGCCAAATCGACGTTGGCGGCCTGCGCCAACTCAGTCAGTTTTTGCAGGTCTAAGGCATACAGCGTCGTGGTTCGCTCGGCCAGGCGTTTTTCAAAACGCACATGGTCGAGGTAACGAGCAACGCGCTCGTCCATGCTGAAGGCCTCAGCCCTTTGAAGGCAACAAAGCCGACAAGGCAGCGCTGCACAATTCAGCCAAGTGCTCTAAGAAATCGGTGCCCATGCCACTGTTGAAGCGTTGCGCATCGGGCGAGGCCAGCACTAACAAACCAAACGGTGCTTGGTCTTTGCTCAAGCGCAAAGGCAACAAAGCCACCGATGCCGCTTGTGCGGGCTCTTGTAACCACTGTACAGCTTCCACACCCGAGCTTGCACCGACAAATGGCGCTGCAAAACTGGCGGCAGCTTGCTTGACTTCATCGCTCACACTTTGGCTGTACGCTGCATTCGCAAAGGCTTCTGACACCCCCCACAAACGCACGCCGACTTGTGGCACTTGAAATCGCGCTTCAATGTTTTTCAAAGCAGACGGCACACGCTCAGCCGCAGGCGTCTGCAACAACTCACAAGCCCACTTTTGCAGCTTCTCGGTGATGATCATGTTTTCGTTGCCATGGCGAATCATTTCCATGATGCGCATTTCCAGGGCACGAATTTTGTCGCGCAGCATTTGCGCTTGGCGCTCTTGCAAGCTCACCGAACGGTGGTTGTCGGGGCTGAGCAATTGCACGGAGGCGAGCAACTGCGCATGACGTTCAAAAAAATCAG
Source organism: Comamonadaceae bacterium (assembly GCA_947451995.1). Taxonomy (GTDB): domain Bacteria; phylum Pseudomonadota; class Gammaproteobacteria; order Burkholderiales; family Burkholderiaceae_C; genus Limnohabitans_A. Next base: position 878 of record CANGCI010000217.1, read on the forward strand.
GCGTGTTGGCCAAAAAATCAGCGATGTCATCTTCGGTGATGGGGTTCATCGGATTGATAGAGGTGGGGGTCATGCCGGTCTTTCAAATCAAGGTAGGTTGGGAACGTCAATCTCGCCTTCAAACACCGATGTCGCAGGGCCAGTCATGAAGACGGCTTGCGACAGATCGTTTTTGGCAAGGCCTTGCCATTCAATGGTGAGGGTGCCGCCATGGGTTTGCACGTCCACTTTGGGGTTCAGCAGGCCCATGCGAATACCGGCCACTACGGCGGCACAAGCGCCCGTACCGCAGGCCAAAGTTTCGCCGGCGCCGCGTTCAAATACGCGCAAGCGCACGGCATCGCGGCTCACAATTTGCATGAAGCCTGCATTGACGCGATTGGGAAAAGAAGGGTGGTGTTCAATCAAGGGGCCAAGGGTGAGAACGGGCGCTGTGTCCACGTTGTCGACCACCTGAACGGCATGTGGATTGCCCATCGAGACCACGGCCACATGCGCTTCAGCGTCTGTCTTCGCAGCTTTCAACGGCAATTGCCAAACTTCGCAGCCATTGACCAAGGTGTGCTTCAAACCATCTGCTTTGAACGGCACTTTGGGCAAATCCAGTATGGGCGCACCCATGTTGACGGTGACGCGTCCATCGGCGTTCATTTGCAATTCAATTTCGCCTTGCTGAACTTTCACACGAACGCGGTCTTTGGTGGTGAGGCCTTTGTCGCGCACAAAACGCACGAAACAACGCGCGCCATTGCCGCAGTGCTCCACCTCGCCGCCATCGGCGTTGTGAATCACATATTCAAAATCCAGCGTGTCGTTGGGCGCGGGGCGCACCGTCAGAATTTGATCGGCGCCCACCCCAAAATGACGGTCGGCCAAGAAACGGTATTGAGCCGTGCTGAGATTGAAGCGCGCACGGGTTTCATCGAGCACCACAAAATCGTTGCCCGCGCCCTGCATTTTGGTAAAGCGAATTCGCATGGCCGAATTATCGTCTGTTCGGCGCATTGTTTGAACAAAGCCCGCTCGCCAATGCGACAAGCACCACACTAGGACCGATAATCAATCCATGGTGAGACCTCAACAACTATTGCATCCCCAGCGAGAACCTGCCGCCACAAGGCCGGCTGCCACGGTGCTGTTGCTGCGCGACAGTGCGCAAGGCATCGAAGTGCTCATGACACGGCGCTCGTTGACAGCCAGCTTTGCACCTGGCGCTTATGTGTTTCCGGGTGGCGGCATTGACGCACTGGATGAGGCTTCTCATGCTCAGGCCGTGCGACGACCCACCCAAAGTGACCTGCACCTCACCCAAGCCATTGCCGCCATTCGGGAAAGCTTTGAGGAACTGGGCATTTTGCTGGCCTACCGCGCCGACCACAGCATGGCCACTGCGCAAGACATTGCCTTGCTCGATCGCAGCCAGCCCTTTGCCGCCCAATGCACCGCGCTGGGCTTGAAGTTGGCCGCCGATCAGGTCTATGTGTTGGCCCATTGGATCACCGACCGCGATTTGCCCAAACGCTTTGATGTGCCCTTTTTGGTGGCACGCATGCCAGAAGATCAAACACCCGTGGCCGATGAATCGGAACAATTTGAGCCCGTGTGGGTGAGGCCCTCTGACGCCCTCAAGCGCCACGAAGCCGGCGACTTTTTCATCATCTTCCCCACCATTCGCACTTTGCAGCGGCTCTCGCCCTTTGCCAATGTGCAAGCCGTGTTGAACGCCTGCGCCGTCAATGACGAACCCTTGTGGACCAGCTGCCCGCGCGCAGGCTGGTTGGCAGGCAAAGAAGAGCGCTACATGGAACACGAATCGCCTTATGGCGAATTGGCCCTCACCAGCCCCGATGGCCAAATCGTGCACCACCTCGATTGGCAATCCGATCACCCCGTGGCTTTGCTCAAAAATGTGCAACGCCTGACTGCGCCCAACCCCGGCGTGATGACAGGCCCTGGCACCAACACCTATTGGGTGGGCGATCCCCACAGCGGTTACATCGTGATCGATCCAGGCCCAGCCGACCCCGATCACTTGGACAAAATTTGGCGTGCCACCAACGGTCACATTCGCATGATTGTGTGCACGCATTCACACCCCGATCACTCACCCGGCGCCAAACCTTTGCAGGCGCTGTGCCAAGAGGGCTTGCATGGCTTGCCCCCCGTGCTGGGCTTGCCTTCTGCCAGCATGGCCAACGCACAAAGCCAATTCACGCCCGATCGTTCATTGGCGCACGGTGAAATTTTGAAAGTGGGCGAGCACAGTCTCAAGGTGCTGCACACCCCCGGCCATGCAGCCAACCACCTTTGTTTGGCCTTGCTCGAAGATGGCCTCTTGTTTTCCGGTGATCACGTGCTCAATGGCAGCACCACGGTGGTCAATCCGCCCGATGGCGGCATGACCGATTACCTCGATTCGCTTGATTTGTTGGCCTCCGAATGCCGCACCCATCAACTCGAATTCATCTTGCCAGCACACGGCTATGTGCTGGGCTTTGCGGAACAAGCCATTGCCCAACTCAAAGCACATCGTTTAAAGCGTGAAGCCAAAGTGATCGCCGCCATGCGCGCCTTGCCACATGGCACCTTAGAAGACTGGGTGGCACACGCTTACGACGACGTCCACGAACGTCTGTGGCCCGTGGCTGCACGATCTTTGCAAGCGCATGTGGACCGCATTCAGTCCATGCCACCAGGCAATCCATGACAGTCCCTCAAACAACTGCTAGCACCGAAGGCATTCGCCTGTCCAAACGTGTGGCCGATATTTTGAAATGCTCGCGCGCAGAGGCGGAGCAAGTGATTGTGGGCGGCTGGGTCAAGGTCGACAACTTGGTAGTGGACGAACCCGCGCACCGCGTCAAAGACGAGCAAATCGACATTCACAGCACTGCGCAACGCGGCAAAGTGCCCTTGCTCACGGTCATCTTGCACAAAACCCCAGGGCAAAGTTGCTTGTCGCAAAGTCACAACAACATCTGGAAATCCCTCAC